>JAGAWN010000218.1 GCA_017941355.1 Ruminiclostridium sp.
ATGCCTGAGATCATGAAAACGCATGTGTGGCAGACCAACTTCCTTTATTCTTTTGCTATAGTTTCTGGAAACATAATCCGGCTTTATGAAATCGCCGTTATCCCAGCAAAATACATACCCTTTGTTGAGATATTCGTCTCCGAGAAGAGCTTTATTGTTCTCGGCTCTTTCCTTAAGTCCGATCAGTATCTCCTTGAACCTCGGAAGAAGCTCAAACTGAGCGTTGCTGTCGTCAGTTTTAGTTCTATCCTTTTCTATCAGACTCTTGCAGCGCACAATTGTGCTCTTGATTTCAAAGGTATCGTTGTCGAGATCGATATTTTCCCATTTGAGTCCTATGATCTCAGATCTGCGTAATCCATAAAACAAAGTCATATAGACTATCGGATAAAGCATATGCCCTTTGAAAGCATCAAGCACATTTTGGGCATCATCCTTATTCATGTAAACCTTCTTCGTCTGTTTCTTGCCGCCGCCTTTAGGTATCTTGACTCCGTCCGTCGGTACATTATCTATAAGACCGACGATCCTCGCATTGTTAAGGCTGAGCTTAAGGACGGTTGCAGATTTTTTGATTGACGAAGCCGAGAGTCCGCCTCCGGTCCTATGATTGCCGGAGGTGTGAAGATAGCTGTAGAAATCAGCAATAGTTTTAGGCGTTATTTCATAGAGTTTAAGTCTTTTAGGACCGAAGTAAGGTCTTATATGTGCTTCGACAACAGTAGTATATGCCTCGTATGTGCTGAGTTCGATCTCGTCTTTGTGTTCGTTCAGATACTTATCAATATATCCCATAAGGGTCTGCTCGTCCTCGGTGCAGCCTGTCTCAAGGTACTCATACGCTCTTATGTAATCATCGAGTTTGGACTTAAGCAGAGACTTGTTGCCTTTGGCTTTGAGACCGGTTGCAATCGTCTTGAATTTGCGCTCGCCGTTGACATTGTATGTAAGTTTTACGTACAGATACCCCTTCTTCTCTTCGATGTATGCATTCATATAAGGTCTCCTTTAATCGAACGGATTAAGATTGATATTATTGGCTATCTGATTAACAAAATTTATAACACAGGTTTTAGGTATTATGTACTTACGACCTACTCTTAATGACTTTATCAGACCCAATCTTAATATTTCGTATGCTTTATTTTGACTGATGTGCAGGATCTCACAGAGGTCATCGACTGTAATTATTTCCGGATATTTATCTAACATTTTGATTGCTCCTTTACTTTTAATAATATCGCTGTATTATTTTTATCTCTCCCGCTACTTGCGGGAGAGATAAAAATATATACATTACATGGGGTTGTAGATAGTGTTACGACCGAGTAACAAGTCTCTCGATATAATCGTCGACTGTAACGCCAGCAGATGCAGCTTCACGATTGATCATATCGTACGTTGCCTTGTTGAAATTAACGGTTACAATTACATGATCATCGTCTTCTTCGGGCGTACCGAAAGCTGCGATATAATCGTCGGCATCAAGATTAGCCTCCGCCCAATCACGAGCCTCTGCGTAAGTCATGGGTATAATCGTTTCGCTACCACTTGTTTCGTTGGTTCCTGTGCTAATTCTGTACTTGCTTAAAGGTCCTCCCTCAGCGCACAGAAAATACTCGCCGTTGGCTTTTTTGTAAAGCCGCTCATAAAAATACCTAAAGTCGTTAGGTGTACTGTAACCGTTACCGCCGATAAGTGTGGCGGTGGCTGTGTCATAAATTATTTTATTTTTGATAGCTTTCATATCAAAGCCCCTTTCAAAATATTATTATTTGGTTAATGATCATTTTACCAACAACATCATCATAACATATAATCTTGACAAAATCAATTGATTATACATCTCTGCAAACCCGCATGAACAAAGGGATCACGGCATTTCGTCATCAACATGGAAATGCCGCAACCCCGTATTTTTAACGTATAATTGATTAGATTGCAATTCTGTAAATGTTATATTTATGATATTATAATAGGTAGTCAACAGTTCTGATTTAATTATGATTATGATATTGTCATATATCATTCTTTAAACAGTTCGATCATTATTTGTACTCCGATCCTAAATCCTCTTGCAAAATCAGCCTCGGACTCATACTGTGATTCCGCGCCGAGTGCGTCCTTATATCTGTCGAGGTATTCCCGACAATCAGGAAACTTTTGCAGAATTTCTTCTTCAATTGCACATATAGCCTTTCGGTTTTTAATGTATGTCTCCGTAGGCGGTGCCGGTTCCGAACATGGATGCAGTTCGCCGTAATAAATTTTCTCAATTATAGATTTCATATTTATTTCTCCGTTGTAGTTAGATTTTTCTGTTCATTTAAGAGCAGATTCTCGATATATGCCCGTACCACTCTCGATGCCGGTCTCGCACCAAACGCCGGGTTATAGCTATCACGCACAAAATTATCCAGTACATCATCAGGAATGGTCTCCGGAAGGCAGTTATTCGCTTTGCCATGACGTATTATTCCAGCGAGTTCCCGTGCATATCTTTCTTGTAATATATCCCTGTATAGTTGCTCGGATATAGGGCTAAAATACAGTATCTTGGTAAACCTGTTCAGCAGCTCGATATCAAAACTGTGGGAGAGATCAGTTACAGAGGGAGTAGCTGTTTCGTCACTGGTAAATCCGATAGTGTTATTAATAGTAGCAGAGCCGGCATTCGTCGTAGCAATTATAATTGTCTTAGAAAAATCAATCAGTTTCCCACTTGCAAGCTGCAAAATTCCGGCATCAAATACGTTCATAAATAGCCTTTGTACCGATTTATTACATTTCTCAAATTCATCAAGAAGAATCAATTGGTACGGGTTAGATTCGAGTATATCAAAAGGCAGTTCAGCCTTTGAGTCGCTGCCAATATAGCCTGCCGGAGAACCAATTATACGATTTATAGATGATTCATGTGTAAACTCTGTCATGTTAAGAATTATTGGTTCACTGCCGGTAAGCTCCTGCGCTATTATTCTCGCAGTTTTGGTTTTGCCGACCCCGCTTGACCCTGCAAACAACAAAGTGAGCGGCTTCGTTCTCGGAAATAATTCAAGACCGTCTCTCTTTATGCAGTCGATAATGCAGTCAATGACATCTTCCTGACCTTTTATAACTGACAATTTTTCGCGCAGGCTGTCAATATCAATACGATCTTTATGATTGCTACCTGTGGTTAGTTTTAACGCAGTTCTCTTAACGTCTGCCGGCGTAACACGTATTGGATTTTTTACGTATTCAAAACGTGAGACAAAGACATCTGCCATCGTCCTGTCGATCAAGGTAATCACATTATCGGGTCGGTGAGAGCCTGCTATCTTGTATTCATCAGCGGCTTCGATAGCAGTTTCGATTGCTTTTCTTCCAAGCGTGATCATACCGTTATAATGCTCAGTAAGCTCCGCGTTCATTTCTGAGAGTATGATCTTCGTCTGCTCCTTTGAGAGTTCATCAACAATTATTCGGTTAAATCTGCGATTAAATGCCGGGTCTCTCATAAAATTATTAGCCTCCTGCAGTGTGGTTGCTCCTATCACTCGGATATTGCCGCGTGCAAGTGC
>JAGAWN010000219.1 GCA_017941355.1 Ruminiclostridium sp.
AAAAAGCTCCCGAAGCGACACCAACATTTCCGCGACATATAGAAAATTCGCTAAGATTTGATACCGGTTTACTGCGACGAAAAAAGTATATACCAATCGGCGCAGAAAATGGTACTGCACTGATACCAAATCCGCGAAAAATCGGTAGCGCAGCACATTTGCATCGCCTCTGACCGCCGGAGTATAGCCAAACAAATAAATTTACGGCGGTCAGAAGCGAGAGGCAGGTAGCACCGCTGGCTATACAAATCCCGACTAACGGCGGGCTTTGCATAGACTGCGCGGTACTACCTGCTCAGGAGGGAGCGCCCTCCCGAGACCTACCCCAAAATGCGGTCGCTTGGGCGACCGTGAAAGCGCCGCAGGAGCGGCGAGAAAAATGGAGCTAACGCTCCAGAATGAAATGCAAGGAGGAAAAATATTTTGGAACAGAAAGTTTTGAGAAAAAGAAACAATCAGTTTGCGATCCGCCTGTCTGATTCCGAGCTTGCTCTTTGGAACAGCAAGCAGTCAGCCAGCGGTCTCGGCAAAACTGAATTCTTTTTGAAAATGCTGAAAAGCACCCGCATAAAAGTTTACAGCTTCAACGAGAGCTTGAAACTTTTGTACAATGAGCTGCGTCACATCGGTGGAAATCTCAATCAGGCGGCATACCTCGTCAATATTGACCGCTTTGAAGCTGCCGCAATGGAGATAGATATGATGTTCAATGAATTTGAAGAAGCTATGCGTAGGTTTCAGAAGTTCATTGATAACCCGATGATAAATGCGACTGTCATTGACGTTCCGGCGAAAAAGGACGGTGATTGATTGCCGTTCGGGAATGTTAATGTTGACTACGTACCTTGCAAGACTGTCGGGCAGTTAAAATCTGCGGCGCTGTATATGTTAGGTATGAAGCCGGAGCAGCGCCGCGAGGGGATTGTTAAGACCCGCGACGACTTGTATGCCGCGCTCGGCTGCAACCGGAATAATTTTGCGAACGATATTCTGATCACGCGAAAACTTAACGGAAAAAGTTATAGCAAGCATAAGCCGGACACGATACTTGCACACAAGATGTCAATCTCATTCCATCCCAATGACAACGGAAAACTGGATCATAAACTTGCGTTCAAGATAGCGCAGGAATTCGCGGAGCATTTCATTCACAGCAAAGGTTATGAAGTATTGTTCGCTGTGCATACGGACACCGAGCATATTCACGCGCACTTTTTGATAAGCAACTGTAACATGGAGACCGGAAAATCGTACCGCCGCAGCCAGCACGACCTTTATGAAATGTCGGAATACTTCGGGCAACAATGCCGGCACTACGGTTTAACAAATTCGATTAGAGATAACTTTTATAATCGGAATTTGGATACCGCCCGCGACAAGGAAACATTCGCGGAAACGCAGATGAAAAAACGAGGTGCAGAAACATTCAAAGATGAACTTCGGGAGGTTATCAGAGAAGAGATCGCAGACCCCAACAACCGCACATTTGAAGATGTCATAAATGCGCTTGAAAAGCATTACGGCGTTGAATGCAGAGTTGCGGGCAACACGGTATCTTATCGCCACCCGCTGTACAAGGACAAAAACGGTAAACTTGTTTCCGTCAGAGGAAGCAAGTTAGGAGAACTCTATACAAGAAAGGGGATAGAAAATGAAATTGCCAAGAATAGATCAGGACACACGCAAGCCGTCGATATTGGATCAGATACACACTATATCGGCGGAGCAGAAATCACAGGAGACAGAACCGCAGCCGCCTGCGGAAACGGAACCGGAGGATTACCGTTCGGCTCTGGACAGAATGTCGGACGAGCTTCTTCTCCTGTCACAGCAGAACCTTACGGACGCAGAAACGAAGTATCGCTTAACGCTGATAATCGCAACGGTCAGAGAACAGAACGCAATCTTAGCGAGTTTTTTGAAAGATACAAAAGAACAAATGGAGAAGATGAACAGCAACCAGCTCCGGCTCATCAGCGAACAGGAACAGTACGAAAAAAGCGTTCGAGATAATGTCAGTAAATCAGTCTTTGATATTTATTCTCGCTTCAAGGCAGAGCAGACTAAGGCTTTTGCTGAAGTTACTGCTGAACTGAAAAAGACGTTGACAGAAATGAAAACACAGATCGATGAAAGCGTAAAAACCTGCGAAGAAGAAGCAGAGAATTTGAGAAAAGCGTTCAGAACGTCAAAGACATTAAGTGACTGGATCGACGCATTCTACTTCTTAGCGCCTACAAGCATTATCATCTATGTGATTTTCAAGATCGTAACATTCTTTATGCAGTAATAAGGTTTCCGTTAAATGGAATACCGTGACTTTCAGCAAAATCAACGAGCTCCGCGAGCTTGCTTTCAAACACTTCGGAGTCCGCGCCAAATAATGAAGCATAAATGTTAAAGGCGGCAGAGAAATTTTCTTTTGCATTTTGGACTATGCCGATTTTCAAGTACATCTTTCCCATATCCAACCGGAAATCGGCATAGTCCGCACTTTCTCCGTTCGCGTCCTTTATAAACTCGGCGCACTTCTTCATAGCGCGGATAGCTTTCATAGGCTCGCCGCAGTCGTCCATAAGGTTTGCGTAGTTGTGATAAATGATGAGCATATCATTATTCGGCTTGCCGTATTCAGACATCAGCGAAATCGCGCGCTCCATATATTCGCGCGCCGGTTCAAGCTGTCCTGCGAGGTGATAGTTATACCCCAAGTTCATGTTGAGATTTGCTGCAAGGTGCAGATCATCTTCCGGAACGCAGGTGTCGAGCGCAGTTTGCGACAGCGATATAGCTTTCTTGAAATCCTTATCAAACATTCCCGCGATAGCCGATTCAAAGTCGTAGTATAAAGCCAAGTCATTTGGTTTAAGAGCCTTGCTGTAAGACTTCATGACCGAGCGTATCAGGCGCATACCGCTTTCATACTGATACTTTTCCATATACGAGAAAGCTTCCTCAATAAAGGTGATATAAAAATCGAAATCGTCATTCTTTATATCCGTGACAACATCTTCGATGTACAGGAAAAGCGTCTGATAATACGGAATATCAACACCGTGAAGTAAGCATATATTTTGGAGGTTCGTGAGCATTTTACGGCAATTATTCACAGACGGTACAAGGTCAGCAATTGCAATATCCTTGACTATCGGCAGCAATGATATTCTGTTACTTTCGACCTTGATAAGCCCCAGCTCTTCGAGATCATTTATATCATTCATATCCGAGAGCGAGAGGAAGTGTGCAAACAACCGAGGGTCTATTCCAGTCACGCGCACGAATGTCAGGCAGCGGAGAATAAACTGATACTCGTCCGACAGCTTGAACAGCGAAAACAGCGTTCGGATATGCTCATAAAATGTAGCCTTGACACTCTTTCCGTCCTTCTTCACATTTATTCTGTCAGATGTTTCGGGATCAACGCTGCACTCGTTCAGCTTCTCCAAAACATCATCGGGAGCGAGCAATCCGTTTTCAAGCAGTCGCGCCGCAAGCTCAACAGACAACGTATGACGGTTTACCGCTTCTATGATATTTATAACGGTATCGCGGTGTTTATCCGCATCGGAGTACAGTTTGCCGAACAATTCAAGCAGACCGTCAATATCCGAAATCTCATTAAGCGAATATGTATAGCCGCAATCAAAATTGCTTCGCGTGGTGAATATCACTTTGCATTTATACTTCATCACAACATCAAGCAATTCCTCATCAGAAGCGGTTGTATCGAAGTTATCGATCACTATCAGAGTATCATCTTTGAGCGAGCGCAAATAACGATTATGACGCTTGAATTTTTCGCCGTCGGTATCTTCGGGGCGGTCATCGGAGAAGTCAATATCTGTAATAAGATTTTTAAGATCGCTTTCATAATAGAAATACAAGATATTCGTAAACTCTTTCTTGTACTCTCTTGCAAAGGCTTTAACAAATTCGCTTTTGCCGATACCGCCAATCCCACTTACGAACACTTTACTATTATCATTCAGAATATCGTGAAGCTTCGCAATCTCTTTATTTCTTCCCGAAAAATGCTTGCAGGGTGCTGGAATTTCCGCACCAAATATGCGTTCTGAAACAATAGGTGACAGCGCACCGGAAGATGTATGCTTTTCAATGATTTTTGTATCACGGGTAACGAATGGGCGCGACATAGCAAATATAAGAATGTTGCAGATAAACTCCACAGCTTCGGATTTACTGTCACAGGGATAATAACCGAGCAATTCTTTTTGGGAATCATCTGATATGCTCACATCGTTCAGAACGAGATCGTGCAGGGCTTTCGTAAGATTATTATAATCGTTGATTTGCGGCATTATGGATTTGCTGAAATTACGCATCAAATTATTCGCTTTATCATCAGCGCCGTAATACTTGATTATAGCCGAGCTTAACGGCTTTAATCCTCGCAGCCAGCGGTTAGATAATCCCGCATTGAAAAAGAAAAGATTTGCCCTTGCATAATCTTCAAAGAGCATTTCAAGGAACTCCACTTGATTCAGAGTAGCGCTGTCCAATATCGTTCTGCACACGGAACTGAAATCGCATCTATCCATTTATCTCACCTCGCCGCCAGTAATTCAACTTATACCATTATAGCACAACAGACATAGAAAATCAATCAAAAGTTGTGGGACAAGGAAATGTATTTTTTCAGATTGGAGGATCAATGATCAGAAATGAACTCACCTTAAACACCAACAATAATGCGTCAGCCGAAATAAAGGTAACTATCCATTTACCGGAAGATGTTTCGGAAGTCGTAAGGCAGCAAAAGATAAATCATCTTTATGATGTATTGAAGCCCAAGCCGCCGAAACAGGACAGTACGGACGCAGCATAAGCCTTTCTTCCTTCGGCTTGCCCATTGTATCGCACCCGCCCGCACCTGTAAAGGGTACTCCAAAATTTTTCGCTTTATTATTGGGGCGAAAAATTTTGAAGCCACCCCCTTGACAGGCGCAGTCGGGAGCGATGTAGGGCGATTATGCCGAGGAAGGAAAGGAATGTGCTTGACAGCACCGCAAGAAATTATAGAATTTGGCACTTTACCACTTGAAATTTTCTGCCGATAGTGCTATACTAATATATGTAAAAAGTATCGTATTATCGGCTAACTTTTATGGAGGCTGATATTATGAAGAAGATCACAGCAATTTATGTACGCCGTTCGGTAAGTGACAAGGACAAGGGCAATAATTCACTGTCTATTGACTCGCAGAAAGCCGACTGCATACGCTATTTAGAGAACGGAGGTAAATTATCAAAAGACAGCTACCGCATTTATTGTGATGACGGCAAATCGGGAAAGGATATTGCACACCGTCCCGCTTTTCAGCAGATGATGACCGACGCGAGAAACGGTCTTATCGACAAAATAATCGTTAAGAAGTATGACCGTTTCAGCCGTAATATGCGCGAGTATCTCAACATCACGGACGAGCTTGACAAATACGGAGTGGGCGTTATATCGCTTTCTGAGCCGTTCAACACCGAAACCAAAGAAGGCAGAATGATGAGGAATAATCTTCTGAATTTTGCGGAATTTGAGCGCGAAACCATAGCCGCGAGAGTTGCCGACGCTTATGTTACAAGAGCAATGGAAACAGGCTTTTATCAGGGCGGCAAGCGTTACTACGGGTACGAACCTGAACGCCGCACGATTAACGGTAAGACCGGATCGGTGCTTGTTCCATCGGACAGAGCGAATGTTATTCAGATCGCTTATGAAATGTATCAAAAGCCCGATGTTTCGCTCAAAGATGTTATCGACTATTTCAAGGAAAATGCAGTTGATACCTCTCGCCCGTCATATTCTCCGGAACGCGATATATCGGTAATGGACAGGTCGCAGCTCAGCAAGCTGTTAAGAAGTCCGCTTTACGTTCGTGCAGATGTTGAGGTTTACAAGTATCTGTTGAGCAAGGGTTATCACCTTATTGATGATGTTGAAGCCTACGACGGCATTCACGGATTATTTATCCATAAGCATCAGGAGGGCGGATATTTCATCAAGGTCGGCTATCACGAGGGGCTTGTAAGTTCAGATGTTTGGCTTGCAGTACAGGATAAAAAGGAACACAACCTCAGGATCCCTAACAACGGCAGTTCAACCAATTCGTGGCTCGTAGGTCTTGTAAAGTGTGCTCACTGTGGGTATTCGCTTGGTGTTTATTATAGTTGGAACGCCAGCCACACAAAGCAAAGGAGATATTACCGCGACTCAGGTGCGTATAACGCAACAGGTTGTGTTTCTCGGTCGCTTAAAGCTGTTCGTCCCGATGATCTTGAAAACATCGTCTATGATGCAATGAAAAAGCGTCTGGAAACTCTCACGATAATGAAGAACGAGCAGGAGCGTCCCGACAACGAAACGGAAAAGCTCAAAGCGGACATAGCGAGAATGGACGGAGAAATTCACAAGTTAATGGACAAGCTCGCGGACGCTGATGAAGTCTTATTCGATTATATTCAGAAGCGTGTCAAGGAGCTCCACGCGAGGAAGTCCGAAACAGAGGATAAGCTGAATACCCGCGAGCGCAAAAAGAAAGCTATCGACACTTCTCCGCTTGCGGAGCCGTTAGCACATTGGGACGAATTGACCGTTGATGAAAAGCACGATGTGGCTGTCACGATAATCGACAATATCAAAGTTTCGGACGAAACCGGAGTTGATATTTCGTTTAGTATTTAAAAACAAAAAGCCCTCGGCACTTGACCGTTTTCAAGTGCCGAGGCAATAAAAAATCCCCTTTCGGGGGATAGGTAAAATCATTGTTAAGGTGTGAATATGGGCGTGCCGGTAGCGAATAAAATATTGTTGCAGCCGTACTTGTCATTGAGATACTGCGTTTTCATCAGCATATCCTCGGACTTCTGCGCCGCCGTTGTCTGTACTCCGGCAACATTGCTCATTTTTGTCGCAACAAAGCAGTTTTTGTAATAGTGTGCTTCATCGCAGACAAGATAGTCAAAACCGAGCTTTTCAAAACACAGCGAATTATCCTTTTTCGAGGACATCAGCTTTGCAAGACGTTCCTCCGTCTTTTTCCTCTGCCGCTCCAACGACTTTATTGAAACTCTGTCGGATTTGTCAGCGTCCTGCAATGCTTCAAGTATCGTGTCAAGCTCCTTCTGCATAAACATCTTGCAATACTCATTTGACATCGGTATGCGCTCAAACTGCTGAAATGACATTATTACCGCGTCATAATCGCCGGTAACGCACCTTGCTATGAACTGCTGTCTGTTGTCTTTGGTGAAGTCCTCCGGGCGCGCCACAAGCAGCTTCGCGTTCGGATACAAGCGCATCCATTCGCTTGCAGTCTGCAAAGTAAGGTGTTTCGGAACTACCACGCAGGCTTTGTTTATCAGTCCCAGACGTTTCTTTTCCATAGCCGACGCGATCATCTCAAAACTCTTTCCTGCACCTACGCAATGCGCAAGCAGCGTATTACCGCCCAGCTTCGCACGGAGCACCGCGTTTTCCTGATGTGGACGCAGCTTTATTGCAGGATTCATACCGGGGAATGACTGATGTGAACCGTCATACTCGCGCCCGCGGATAGCATTGAACAGGTAATTGTAGCGCTCAACGTATTTTTCGCGCCGAGCCGGATCATCCCATATCCACTTTTTAAAGCCTTCCTTCATCAGACGAGCCTTTTCCTTTGCAAGCTGTGTGGCTTCGGGATTTATGACGTATGATACCTTCCCTTCATCGTCCTCAACTCTGTCCTTAATGACAATATCACGTTGATTAAGCAGATTTTCAAATATCTGATAGCTGTTCATTCGCGCTGTGCCATAGCTTTCGGTAGCCGCAACAGAACGGTCTTGTCCCTTGCCCTCTATCTTGTATTCTCCGGTTTTGGTACGGGTAACAGGATGATCGAACCTTCCGGTTCTCGCCTGCGCGTAATCACGCAGGAAGCGACTGTAATCATCGAGGTCTATCCAGTTAGCGCCGATACGCACGGATATTTCACTCGCTTCAAGGTCTTTCGGGATAACCTTCTGCAATGCCGTCACATTCCGCTTAAAACACTCGTCTATGTGGTCTACGAACTGCTGTGCTATTTTCAGCTTCTCGCGGACATTGCCCGAAAGATACTCCGAAGCGTCCACATAACCCGAATACGGGGCTTCATCATTTATTTTTGCAGGATCGCGGAATATCTCGCTGCCGAGGTCGGCTATCACCTTTTCGGGAGTGTCCCCGACAAGCGAAGCCATATATTCAATATCGACCAAGCCTTTGCGGTCGAGCGATACCTGCAATGCCTCCTGCGATGTGCCGACCGACATTATCTCCATTTCCGGAAGTATTGTTCTTTTCGTGAATATCTCTGACTTCTCGACTGTTTTCTTTTCCGCGTCGATTATCTCCAATGCCGCAAGGGTATTGTAATCATCATCATGACGGAAAACGCGCTCATTGGCGCTGTCCGTTATATTCCCGAAGTTCTTTCTGAACCGGTCATAAACCCTGTTAAGCTCCGCCTGCAAGGTGTGTAACTCTTCATCAGTGCAGCCCGCCGCCTGAGCGTCAATGACCGCCATAGCCGCAAGGCGTATATTGTGCATACCGATCATACGTTCAAGAGCCTTGCCGGTCTCCTGCACCTCAAGCATTACCTCATTCTCACGGTAAAAGAGCTTTCCGTCAACAATGGTATGTGTGAAGTTTCTCACGGACGGGTCGGCAGGAATCATATTTACTGTTCCCTGCTCCTGTTCCTCGCTCCGTACTGTTTCTATACTGCCCTTTATCTTCGCAACAGCCGCTTTTAGCTGCTCTGCAAGCGGAATATCGCTGTCAGCGGTACATACCGTCACCTTGCTGTCCGGACCGTATTTTCCCCTCATGCGCTCGTCCCATTCCATAGTTCCGAGCACCATATCCGGATTATCGACAAAATACTGATTGCAAGGGACTCCGTCCTCTGTCTGCCCCATGTGAACCCATTCAGGAACTGTCACGGTAAGGGTATCACGCTTTTTCAGAAACAGAATATCCGTCGTTATACTGTCCGCATCCTTGAATGTTCCTGCCGGCATACGCACCGCACCAAGCAGATCGCAGCGCTCCGCAAGGTATCGCCTTGCCGCTTCATTGAACTTATCCATAGTGAACTTGCTTGTTACAAGCGCTACCACGCCGCCGGGTTTTACCTTATCAACAGATTTAGCCGCGAAATAGTCGTGTATCTTGAAACCGAGCTTGTCATAAGCCTTGTCGCTGACACGGTAATCTCCGAACGGGATATTTCCGATAACTACATCAAAACTGTTGTTATTGAACCGCGTCTGCTCAAATCCCTTAATCTGTATTCGATCTTCCGGGTACAGCATTTGTGCTATCCTGCCGGAAATG
>JAGAWN010000220.1 GCA_017941355.1 Ruminiclostridium sp.
AAAACCTTTTCCATGGAAAAGGTTTTTCTCCCCCAAGCCCCCTCTTTTCCAAAAGGTTTTTACCGCTTCGCAATTTATATAAAAATATCCCTGCCTTACTACAGGATGTAGTAAAGAAAGGTTTCCAAAACGCCGCAAGGACGCGGCGATAAAAGAAACCTTCGATATTACAGGATGTAGTAAAGAAAGGTTTCCAAAACGCCGCCCTGCACGAAGCAGCGTTTTGGAAACTTTCGATACGGCGGGGATAATGTGTTTAGAACGGAGAAAGCAATGATAATTGATACTCACATTCATGCCTATACAGATTCATTGGCTGAGAGAGTTATAAAAAAACTTACGGCAACGGCAGACTGTCCCTGCTTTACCGACGGTACGATCGCAGGTGCGAGAAAGCTGCTCGAAAAAAGCGGGATAGACTACGGAGTGCTGCTCCCGATAGCCACAAAGCCTACCCAGCAAACCACTATCAACAACTGGGTGAACGAAGTGCGCGGCGGGAGCATTATCCCGTTCGGGACTGTTCACCCTTATGCCGGGGACGCGCTGGACGAGCTTGAGCGCATAAAGGCTATGGGGTTCAAGGGAGTGAAGCTGCACAACGATTACCAAGGTGTGTTTATCTTTGATGAGGCGTGTCACCGCATCTATAAGCGCTGCGAGGAACTGGGACTTCCCATAGTGTTTCACATGGGGTATGACCCAGTTTCACCGATGAAAACTCACGCTATGCCGTATGACCTGATCGAACTGAGCGAGCGCTACCCGAAAATGAAGTTTATCGGTGCGCACATGGGCGGAAACTATATGTGGGATCACGTTCTGCGGTATGCGGCGGGGCTGCCGAATGTGTACTTCGATACCGCATTCGTGGCAAAGGACATTGACAGAGAACTGTTTGCCGCGATCGTGAAGAAGCATGGCACAGACAAGATACTTTTTGCGAGTGACCTGCCGTGGAGCGACCCGATCACCGAGATACAACTCGTCGGGGAGTTGAATATTCCGGACGGTGACAAAGAACGTATCTTTTACAAGAACGCTGTAGAACTGCTGAAACTTGATATATGACAAAAAATCCCCCTGCTCATGCAGGGGGATCGTTTATTATCGGTTATGTAATTACTTTCTCTTCTTAGCAACTACGAATGCGCCTGCTGCTACAGCTGCGATACCTGCAACTACTGCAACGTCCTCGATACCGGTGTTCGGAGAACCCTTTGTGGAAGTTGTTGCTGCTGCTGTGTCACCTGCTGCGGGAGCGGGAGTTGCTGTTTCTGCTGCTGCGTCAACGGAAGCTGTTTCCTCAGCTGCGGGAGCTGCTTCTTCAGCGGGAGCCGCTGTTTCTTCAACTGCGGGAGCCTCTTCTACAGCTGCACCTACGGGAGAGAGCGAGCAAGCGCCTGTTGCGCCGTCCCAAGAGATAAGAGTGTTGCCGCTTGCGTCCTTGACGCTCATGGAATCAACCTGTACCTGCCACCAAACTGCACTTGCGTAATCAGAGAAGCTGATCTGAACCATCTGCTGATTCGGTACAACGGAGTTGGTATCGTCGATCGGGCAAACTACCTTGTAAGCATAGTCGCCGGTCTTTTCTACCTGAAGCTCCTTAGCGGACTCTGCTGTGAATTCGAGAGCCTCATCGTTTACTCCGTAGAACTCCTTAGCCGGCCAGTTGTGCTCGGAATTGCCGTCTGCGTTACTGGAGAGAATGATAGCACCGCCGAAGTTGTTCTCTTCTGCCCAGTCCTCACGGGTGTCTTCCGTTACATGGAAAGCAACCTCAATGGACTTTGCCTGCGACCAGTCAACACCGTAGTCAACGATAGCCTTTGTCTTGTCTGCAAGTACAGTTTCGTTACGCTCGCCGTTGTTGTAAGCAATCGGCATCCACGAAGTAGCGGACGAAAATACGAGATCCATGCCGTTAGCGTCCTTAGCCGCGCCGGAAACTACGAGTTCAGCGCCTGCAACTGCGGAAGCGGAAACTGCTGCGATAGAAGCAGCTGCTATACCTGCTAAAACCTTTGAAAATTTCATGATAAAAGTCCTCCTTGAAATGATCGGGCTAAAAAAGCCTTTTCGCTAATTTATATTATATAATATACCGCCTTTCCGGTCAATAGTTATTTTGCACAATCTTTCAGAAAATTATTACTACTTTGGCAATATTTGTAACTTAAAAAATCCAAAATTAAGTAAACTAAAGCGATGCGCAAGCAGAGTACGGACTGTAGTATCTTTTTCCGTTCACTGTCTTGTATGAGCGGATGCGGAAAACGTAGTTTCCGTCAGCGGGAAGAGAAAGCTTTGCTGACGACTTGCCGCCGCTGACAGCACCGATTCGGGAAAAGTTCTCACCGCCGTCTGTGGAGCAGTATATCAGGTATTTATCGGCATCTCCCGCGTTCCCCCATTTCAGTTTTATCCGGTTACCCGATACCGAGGCTTTCAGTGCGCTTTTCCTCGGCAGGATATCGAATGTAATGGTTTTGCTGCCGGAGTACATTCCCTTTCCCGTTACTGTGATCTCCGCTGTACCGACGGCATTATTGCCGGAGTAGCTTACGGTATAGTCCGTTCCTTTTTTCAGGGTACACATTACATCTTTTACGGTGACGGAGGGTTTTATGGGTCTGCCCTTGTACTGCGCATCTGCCGGCTCTGAGATAACAAGTCCCGAAACATCGGCTGTCAGTTTCGATGTTACCGGAACGCCTGTATATTCACCGGTATGCCCGAATCTGTCGGTGAGGCTGTCGCCGGAATACACATCAACGGTGCAGGTATCTGCTGCGGCTATCAGTTTCTTTGCTTTGCGCACACTTTCCGCGACATCTTCGTCTATGTCCTCGCTGTAGATCGAGAACGCATACAGCATTTCCCCGTCTTTTCTGAAAAGTTCCAGTGAAGCGGAGATCTGGAGGGTGTAGCTGCTGTCCGTATATGCGCCGAAAGAATCGGTAATCTTTCCGTTCTTCATTGCGCAGGTGTTGTAGAAATAAACCTTTCCGTTTTCACCCGAAAAGGTAATATCAATGGAGAACGGGTCACCGCGCTTTGCGGCAGTCATGTACTCGTTGTACTGTTCAACGGTGATACCGCCGAGATACAGCACGGAGAACGGATAGTAGTTCACATCGTTCTCCGCGTGGTATTCCCGCAGTGTCTGACCGTTTTCCTCATAGAAAACACGGTACGGGCAGGAAGTTTCGGCTTTTACCGGAACTGTCAGAAGTGTAATTGCAATTATAAGTGCAGTAAGAATAGGCAGTATCTGTTTCATAGCTGTTACTTTCGGTTTGTTTGAGGATAGTTGTCAGTGCGGTATGCGGCTGTGAACAAATCTGCGCCCTGCTTATTGTGCAGAGCGCAGTGAAATTACTTCATTTTTGCCGCTTCGATACGGTTGAGCGCACGTTTGAGCTTGAACTCGGCAATATCGAGATTCTTCTGATCGTTTGCCTTAGAGTATTCGGTAATTCTGCTTTCCGCGACTTCGCGGGCTTTTACTGCTCTGTCAACGTCGATCTCGTCTGCCCATTCACAGCTCTGCGCCAGAATGACGGTCTTGTCCTTTCCGACCTTGATGATCCCCGATGAGATAGCTCCGTAGCGGAACTCGCCGTCTATCCTGACCTTGAATTTGCTGATAGTGATAGCCGCGACATAGGGTTCGTGGTGAGCAAGTATTCCCTTGTCTCCGACAGTCGTGCGGACGATGACGTTATCCGTCATGCCGTCAAAGAACACGCCGTCGGGAGTGATGATCTGTAGTTTAAACGGAGTCATTTCCTCACGCCCTTTCGGTTATGACTGCATCTGCTTTGCCTTTTCGACAGCCTCGTCGATAGTGCCGACAAACAGGAATGCTGACTCGGGAAGATCGTCATGCTTGCCCTCGATGATCTCCTTGAAGCCTCTGATAGTCTCCTTGATCGGGACATACTTGCCCTGCATACCGGTGAACTGTTCGGCAACGCTGAACGGCTGGGAGAGGAAACGCTGTATCTTACGCGCTCTTGCAACGATAAGCTTATCGTTGTCGTCGAGTTCGTCCATACCGAGGATAGCGATGATATCCTGGAGTTCGTTGTAACGCTGGAGTGTAGCCTGTACCGCGCGTGCTACCTCATAATGCTCATTGCCGACGATGTCGGGGGTGAGGATACGGGAGCTGGAATCCAGCGGGTCAACCGCGGGATAGATACCCATGGAAGCTATATTACGCGAAAGAACCGTCTTTGCGTCCAGGTGGGCGAATGTTGTCGCAGGTGCCGGGTCGGTAAGGTCATCGGCAGGAACATAAACAGCCTGAACCGAAGTGATAGAACCCTTGTTGGTGGAAGTGATACGCTCCTGCAGCGCGCCCATTTCGGTTGCCAGCGTAGGCTGATAACCAACGGCGGACGGCATACGTCCGAGCAGAGCGGAAACCTCCGAACCTGCCTGTGTGAATCTGAATATGTTGTCTATGAAGAGAAGTACGTCCTGACCTTCCTTGTCACGGAAGTATTCCGCCATGGTAAGTCCGGAAAGTCCGACTCTCATTCTTGCTCCGGGCGGCTCGTTCATCTGACCATAAACAAGCGCGGTCTTATTGATGACTCCGGATTCTTTCATCTCGTTGTAAAGGTCATTACCCTCACGGGTACGCTCGCCGACGCCCGTGAATACGGACAGACCGCCGTGCTGCTTTGCAACGTTGTTTATAAGTTCCATGATGAGGACTGTCTTGCCGACGCCCGCGCCGCCGAAAAGTCCGATCTTACCGCCCTTTAAGTAAGGTGCGATGAGGTCAACGACTTTGATACCGGTTTCGAGTATCTGGTTTGTGGCAGCCTGCTCCTCATAAGACGGAGGGTCTCTGTGTATCTCCCAGCGCTCCTCGGTCTCGGGTGCCGGAAGATTATCAACAGGCTCTCCGAGCAGGTTGAAAATTCTTCCGAGCGTCTCCTTGCCTACGGGAACGGTGATGCTCTTTCCCGTATCGACAGCCTTTGTGCCTCTTACAAGACCGTCTGTCGCGCCCATAGCGATACAGCGCACGATGTCGTCGCCTATATGCTGAGCGACTTCGACTACAAGGCGCTGCCCGTTATTGTCGATCTCAATGGCGTTCTTCAGATTGGGCAGCGAATCCGCCGGAAAGCGGATATCCAGTACCGCGCCTATGATCTGAACAACAGTGCCTACGTTTTTTTCAGCCATTTTATGCTATTTTCCTTTCAGCCGCCGCATTGTGTGGGGCGGAAATTGCCGCGGGCAAACTTACCCGCCAATAGTATCATTATCCGAGAGCGTTCGCACCGGAAACGATCTCGGTGATCTCGTTCGTGATCTTTTCCTGTCTTGCGCGGTTATATACCAGCGACAGGTTTGCTATCATCTCGTCCGCATTGTCAGTTGCGCTCTCCATAGCGGTGCGTCTTGCACCCTGTTCGGAAGCAAATGATTCAACCACCGCGCAGCTTATCATGCTCATGAGGAACTTCGGCACAACTCTGTCAAAAACAGCTTCCGGAGAGGGGTCATACGTGATAAGACCGAGGTCTTCGCCGGTACCGGTGCCGATATTCGCTATCGGGAGCAGCTTTGCGCTTTCGGGGGTCTGCACCAGAGGAGATACGAACGCCGTGTAGAAAAGCTGGACCTCGTCCACCTCGCCTACCGCGAAAAGGTCAACCGCAAGCTGCGCGATATCCATGCAGTAGGCAGTTTTCATCTTCTCCGCGAAGTACGGATATTTAGCCACGACCTCATAGCCGTGCTTGTCAAAGTAATCCACGGCTTTTCTGCCGATTGCGATTATCTTCGGCTTTTCAGCATCTCCCGCGTGCGCGGCGGCAGCGGCTTTCAGAATATTCGAGTTGAAGCCGCCGGCAAGACCTCTGTCTCCAGCGATAACGATAAACAGCTTATGCTTTACCTCGCGTGCTTCTGTAAATATTGTGCTGAAATCCTTCTTCACGGCTGCGATCTCCGAAAGAAGTCCGTACATCGTTTCGAAGTACGCACGTCCGCTTTCCGAGCGCTGCTTCGCTTTTCTCAGCTTTGACGAAGCGACAAGCTCCATAGCTTTTGTGATCTGTCTTGTGGAGCCTACACTTTTTATGCGGCGCTTGATATCCTTCATGTTGCCCGTAGCCATTTACTTCATTCCTTTCGGCTCCCGTGCGGGATCACGCACGGAACATTCGTTGATTTTACCTGTCGCTTTCGATATAAACGACCTTGTTAGTGAGCATCAGGAAAACCGCAGCTATTGCGAGAAGTGCCGTGAGGCTTATCGAAATAATACTTAAAACAAATGCTGATTTACTCATGACGTTCCCTTTCCTGTTTAATATGTTTCACCGGTAATTCAGAAGTTTGCCGCAAAGTTCTTGAGTACGGCCTTGAGCTTCTCCTCGTTGTCTTTGGAGAGTACCTTGTTCTTTTTCAGATCGTCGATGATCTCAGCGTGGTCTGTTGCCATGTGCTCAAACAGCGCCTTTTCATATTCGGGGATCCTGTCAACGGGGATATCTTTCAGGTAGTCGTTGATTACAGCGTAGATAATGATGATCTGGTTCTCAACCGAAAGCGGTGAGGACTGGGGCTGCTTCAGCACGGCAACGATACGTTCGCCCTTTGCGAGACGGGCTTTCGTGTCCGCGTCGAGGTCGGAGCCGAACTGCGAGAACGCCTGTAACTCTCTGTACTGTGAGTATTCGAGCTTCAGCGAACCGGATACTTTCTTCATCGCTTTTATCTGTGCGGAGCCGCCGACACGGGATACCGAGATACCGGGGTTTACGGCGGGTCTGATACCGGAGTTGAACAGTTCTGTCTCAAGGAAGATCTGTCCGTCGGTGATCGAAATTACGTTTGTCGGGATATATGCCGAAACGTCGCCTGCCTGAGTCTCGATGATAGGCAGTGCGGTAAGAGAACCGCCGCCGTAATCCTCGTTCAGGTTAGCCGCACGTTCGAGAAGTCTTGAATGGAGGTAGAATACGTCTCCGGGGTAAGCTTCACGTCCCGGCGGGCGCTTTAAGAGCAGCGACATTGCACGGTATGCTACCGCGTGCTTGGACAGGTCATCGTAGATGATGAGCGCGTCCTTTCCTTTCTCCATGAAGTATTCACCCATTGCGCAGCCCGCGTAAGGTGCTATGTACTGGAGAGGTGCAAGCTCGGCGGCAGTAGCGGAAACCACGATAGTGTAGTCCATTGCTCCCGCGTTTGAGAGCTGCTCAACGACGGACGCTACGGTAGAAGCCTTCTGTCCGATCGCTACATAGATACAGAGCACGTCCGTATCCTTCTGATTGATTATAGTATCCACGGCGATAGCGGTCTTACCCGTCTGTCTGTCGCCGATGATAAGCTCACGCTGACCGCGTCCTATCGGGATCATCGAGTCTATTGCCTTGATACCTGTCTGGAGAGGGGTATCAACGGACTTTCTTGTGATGATACCGGGCGCTATGCGTTCTACGGGGCGGTATTCGTCAGAAACTATGGGTCCCTTGCCGTCGATAGGCTCGCCCAGCGCGTTCACTACGCGTCCGAGAAGTGCGTCGCCTACGGGAACGGATATGATCTTACCCGTCCTCTTTACGTTGGAACCCTCTTTGATGTCGGCATCGGAGCCGAGCATAACCGCACCGACAAAATCCTGCTCAAGGTTCAGAGCCATACACTGCACGCCGTTATCGAATTCGAGAAGCTCGTTTATCATACAGTTCTCGAGTCCGTGGATACGAACGATACCGTCTCCGACGGTAACGACCGTACCTGTATCGGTGAGAGTGATCTTAGATTCGAATGCCTTGATCTTGGATTTTATAATACCTGTTATTTCATCAGGGCGTAATTCCATATTCTCGTCTTTCCTTTCATCCCGCTCCTACGCGGGAGAATTGTCTTTTGCGGTATCAGCAGACGACACTGCCGATATCCGTTCTGAGGGCGTTGAGTCTTGCCCTCACGCTTCCGTCAAGCGTAGTATTGCCGTTTTTAACGACGATGCCGCCGATTATCGAGGGATCGAGTTCTTCTTTCATCTCGATGGTCTTACCGAGCAGCTTGCCCATCTTAGCGGTGAGTTCTGCCTTTGCTTTTGCGGTAAGAGGCTCGCAGGTGACCACCGTGATCTCGGCAATGCCGAGGTGTTCATTGCAGCGCTGACCGAAGTATTCGGTTATCTTGCCGAAGTATTCAAGTCTGCCTGCTTCGGTTATCACCATAAGGAAGTTGTATATGTAGTCGGAGAGCTTTCCTTTGAACGCGCTCTCGATGAGTCCCAGCTTTTCTTCCTTTTCGACAGTCGGGGTCTTTGACAGCTTAATTAGTTCGGGAATATCCGAAATGATCGAATTTACCGCGGTAAGCTCCGCCTTTGCGTCGGAAAGCTTTCCGGGTGTTTCTTCAAGGATAAGCTCAAAAAGTGCATCGCCGTAGGTCTTTTCGACTAAGCCTGCCATAGATCTTTCCTTTCGGTATTACTCGTTTCCGACGTTTGCTATGAAGCTGTTGATAAGCGCTTCGTTGTCGGACTTGGATATTTCCTTTTCGATGACCTTCTCGCTCGCCATGATGACGATATCGGAGATCTGGTCCTTGATCTCATTGATCGCTTTTTTCTTTTCAAGCTCGATGCTTTCTTCCGCTTTCTTCTTGAGGTCTGCGGCTTCCTGCTGAGCTTCCGCTATTATCTGATTTTCACGCTCGCCTGCGCGTTTTACGGCTGCGGAAACTATCTGCGCGGCTTCCTCCTTGGACTCCTGCAGCTTCTGCGTATATTCTGCCTTTACGGCTTCCGCTTCAGCCTGTGCGTCCTCTGCCGCTTTCATCTCGCTGCCGATTTTCTGTTTACGCTCCTCGAGGATCTTCATCACGGGGTTATGCAGGAAAAACCTGTACAGCAGCAGGATTATCAGAGTGTTGATAAGCGTGAAAATGATAGTACTCGGATTGATGTTTACAAGCTGAAGGGTATCAGCTTCCATCAGTGTCATACCCATTTTCAGTACTCCTTCCGTTGGCTTCCGAACCTATCAGTGTGCTATTCCGTTTATACCTAAGAACGGGTTTGCAAACATAAGGAGCAGAGCGACAACGAGAGAATATATACCTGTTGTTTCTGCGAGCGCATCGCCTATGATCATCTGGCGGGTGATCGCTCCCGATGCTTCCGGCTGTCTGCCGATAGCTTCAACTGCCTTACCGCCGCAGTAACCTTCACCGATACCGGGGCCGAGACCTGCGATCATTGCAAGACCTGCGCCGATTGCCGATGCACCTGCTACAAAACCTAAATTGTCCATAAGAATACCTGTCCTTTCAGACCGCCTGAGCGGTTTATTTTACGTTTTATTTCAAGGGTCTGCGCCCTTTGAAAACCAAAGTTTGCTTTTATCGTTCCGACCGTATCCGGGTATGTCAGTCTGACGACATATCTGCCATAGCCACATAAGACATCGTGAGCGTGCAGAATATGTACGACTGGATAACAGCCGAGAAGAGATCGAAGTACAGCGACAGCACTGCCGGTACCGCGATCGCGAGGTTGCCGAGTGCGAAGTAAATCAGTCCGCCGATTACCATGCCGGAGAGGTTGTTGCCGAAGAGACGCATTGCCTGCGAGATCGGGTTCGCAAAGTCACCGATGATATTAAAGGGAAGCATGAAAGGCAGCGGCTCGATGAAGCTGTGCAGATATCCTTTCACTCCGCCTGTTCTTATCTTTGTGAACAGTACGAGGGCAAATGTGATAAGTCCCCATGTGCCTGTAACGGAAACGTCGGCTGTCGGGTTGCGAAGTCCGAAGAGTCCCATTAAGCATGAGAGTATGCAGAAGCAGAACAGAGCGCCTATGTAGGGTGCGTAGTTGCGTCTGTAGTGCTGACCCATTGAAGTCTCAACGCTGTCGTCGAAGAAGCTCACTATCCATTCCGCAATGACCTGTCGTTTGCTTTCCGGCTTTACCTTGAGGTTTCTTCCGAGAACAAAGAACAGTACGCCCAGCACGACCATGATTATCCACTGCGACACTACCGATTCGGCAATGCAGGCATTCTCTTCTCCGAGAAGATCGTTCAGGAAAGGAAGCGGTATTGATCTTAAAGGTCCTTCGATGGTGAAATCCGCCATCAGTTTAGCTGCCGATTGTATCATTTTCTTGTTCCTCCTTGCGGGATCTTGAATTTAAATATACAAAAGTGTAGTATAATTTCGGGTAAAACAGCGGCAAGACCGCCGATATCAGGTTTATTGCGTCAATGGTCAGCAGCCCCGCAAGCACGGCAAATATCCCGACGTACCGCAGCCCGTATGACACACCGCTTATCGTCCTCGCGCGGCGGAAATCCCGGGTTTTCAGTGCCTTTTCGGCAGTCGTTCCGAGAATCACGAAGTTTGCGAGCATAAGCACATTTCCCACGGCAAGCCCGCAGAACACGCGCCAGTCAAAACCGTAAAACAGACCGAAGATCACCGCTGCCAGCACCGCCGCTCCGTCGGTTATGCCCACAAAGGGCAGCATTGCCCGCAGCTCCTCGGCTGTCTGTTGATTGATCCGGAATTTCATAGGCATCACAGCCTTTTCTTAGGAGCGTAGGCATCGTAGTAATCGTGATCGCGCTTGTCGTGCTTCACTTCCGATGCTCCCGTGCCGGATTCGCTGCTGTCGTACATCGCAATAAGCTTTTTCAGATAGTTCATTGCTCCGGCGCTCATTGAAACGATACCGACCACCACGAATACGATATTCACCCAGTCCGGCCATTGCAGATAATCCACCAGCCAGGTGCCGCCTATTACGAACACCAACAGTGGTGTCAGAACGATAAGTCCGATCTGACTTGCGACCGCGTAAACGGCAACCGGATTATCCTTTTTGTTTTTTGCCATTAAAACACATCATTTCATTTTTACAGGATAGTTGTCAGAATATAACCGAAGTCAGTCTCCAGCCGTCGTCTGTCTTTATCATTTCGGCTTCCAGCGGAACCTCGGAATCGTCCGATTTTTCGTGGATCGTAATGCTGATCTTGCAGTTGTCATCGCTGATGGGGTCTATTTCAAACTGCGGGTTCTCCCAGGAACGTGTGTACTGCATGGGCGTATAGCCTGCTATAATACCGAGGGTGCCGTTGTCGCGCGTTTTGTAAATTGCGCCGTAGCCCAGAGGATTGGTCTTTATATCTTCGGCACATTCCGCGGTATATGTCCTGTCAACTATTTCCTCGATCTGTGAAAGCGAACTGTATGTGTCGCTGTCAACGGTGTAGTAGCCGTCCTCCGGCGCATTGCCGTAAGGTTCGTCCTTGTGGTTCATGCCTTTAGTGTAGTAAAGCCGCAGTACAGTGTAATTATCAAAGATCAGGTCTGTGACCGCGTCCATCATCTCGTTTGCAAGCTCACGGTCAGGCTCATACTCTTCCTCTTTCGGAGCGGAAGACGCGGCTGCGGTTGATTCTGATGTCCCGGACGCCGAAGAGGAGGAAGTGCCTATCTCCGGCATCTTACCGCCGGAAAGGTTGAGTACCACAAAAAACACGGCTACCGACAGGACACCCGCAACGCACAGCATAACTGCGTGCAGTATTGCACTTTCGGAATATTTTCCTTTTATTTTCATAACAACAAATCTCCCTGAATATCAAAAGCGGTCAGCATTTCAAAGCTGCCGGAAAGGTGCGCAGACGTACAACACACCCATAATATCCTTTATATTATACAACACCGGTAAAAAAAAATCAATAGTGAAATCTAATTTTTATATATTTTGCTATAAAATCTGTTATTTCTGTCAATAATACCCATAACAAATTGGCAGAAAGGGCAAATGATATGAGATACACCAAGCTTGATATTTACAGGAAACGTCTGAGGAAGCTCCGCAGGAGCCTGAAAGCGCGGGGCGGGCATCGCCTGTGCGCTGAGATAAACGCGCTTATCGGCGATATTCCGGGCTTCCGGGTACATTCGGCGGGAAGTCTGCCGCTGATAGCCCATGCTCTTACGCAGACGGAGGAGCTTACCACCGAGAGCGTGTATGAAGCGCTGCTCCCATACGCAGAGATCATTGACAACGCGGACATGATGACGCTGATGTGGCAGGTGCGTTTTGCCGCGCTGCTCAAAGCCGCCGACGACGGTGAGAAGCGTGATATCATCTACACTGCCGCCGATGTTGATGCGGAAGCGCTGAACGAGCGTCTTAACCCGCTGTGCCTGCGGTATGAGGGAGACCTGGAATACGAACTCAGCGATGAGCGCACGAAAGCCATGCTCCGGGCGGATACTACCCGCTGCGCGCAGGCGGCGGGGATAGACGAGCGCCGTCTTGCGGCAGAGTACCTTATAACATCAAAGCACTCCGGCACAGGACTGAGCGAAGTGATACGCGCGGACGTGAGACGGCTGTTCCCGCTTCATAATACCTATTACTACACGGCGGTGCAGCTTGCCATGTCTCTCGGCATAAGCGCGCTTACCGTGGTATTCGCGGGTTGGCTTGCGGGATTTGCGGTCTTTGCTCCCGCGGCGGCAGTTGCCAAAACGCTCACGGACGCGCTGCTGCTGCGCCGCTCGAAAGCCTGTGACATTCCGTATGCGAAGCTGTCCGAGGCTGAGAATTATGAAGTTGTCTGCGCGCTGTCGGTACTTGTTTCCTCAGCGGACGACATAGAAAACGGGCTTGAGAAGCTTCACCGCGCACGCCTCAAGAACAATTCACCGAACATACGCTGGTGCCTGCTCTGCGACCTGCCTCCCTCCGACGGCAAGGAGGATATGCGGGACGGCGGCCTGCTCACGGCAGCCGCAAAGGCGTTCGAGCGGTCTGACGGCAGGGCTGCCGTTATCTTCCGCGAGCGTGAATACAGCCGCACCCAGCGCAAGTACCAGGGGCGTGAGCGCAAACGCGGCGCGGTGGAGGATCTGATACGCCATATCTGCGGCGACAAGGTGAGGTTCCGTGCCGTGTACGGTGATATCTCCGGTTACAGCGGCGTTCCCTTTGTCTGCGCTCTCGACTACGACACCCTGCCCCTCATGGACAGCATAAACTCCCTCGTTGCGGCAGCAATTCACCCCTGCAACAGCGAATACGGCGTTTTTGCGCCGCGCATAACCACTTCCCTGTCCTCGTCGCTTCGCACCGGACTTACACGGCTTTTCGGCACCGGCGGCTGCTCCGGCGCCAGTGTCTATGACAGCCTTTCCTCAGAGCTGTACTTTGACTGCTTCGGCGAGGGTACCTTCACCGGCAAGGGGCTTATCCGCACCAACGAATACTGCAAACGCTGCGTGGGAGCCCTGCCGGAAGAGCGGGTACTCTCACATGACATAATCGAGGGCGGAATCCTCGGCACCGCTTACTGCGGCGATGTCGAGTTCAGCGACGGTATGCCGCCCACTACCCGCGGTTTCTTCCGGCGCGCTCACCGCTGGATGCGCGGGGACTTTCAGAATCTTCCGTTCATCTTCCGGAAAGATCTGTCCCTGCTTACGAAATACAAGCTTACCGACAATGTCCGCCGTGCGCTTACCCCGCTGAACGCCCTGCTCACCATATTCTTCACCGTCGGCGTGGGAGGTCTCGGAACTTATATCCCCGCCGCCGTTTCCGTGCTTTCGGTGACGCTTCCGTTCATTCTCGGACTTATACCCGCCGCTATACGGGGAATGGGCTTTTCAAACACCCGCGAGTTCTATGCTCCCATAACTTCGCTCACCCGTCAGCTCGTTACCCGTATCTTCGCGGAAGTCATCTTCCTCGGCAGGAACGCGATCGACGGTCTTGACGCGGCAGTGCGCACAGTCTGGCGTATGCTCACCGGGCGCAGACTGCTGGAGTGGCAGACCGCGTCCGCGTTCGAGAAAGCCGACGGCTACGGCTGGCTCGGCATGATACCCGCGAGTGCCGTGGGAGTGCTGCTGTTCGGACTGAGTGTGTATTTCGGCAGTATCCATGACGCGGCAGTGGGTATTCTGATAGCCTGCTGTCTGCCTGCTGCCGCCGTCTGTGACAGGGCTTACCGCAGCGAACCCGGACCGGTGAGCGAACAGGACCGGAAGCTGCTCACCGACGAGGCGCGGCGTGAATGGACATTCTACACCGACCACGTCACCGAGGCAGACAGCTTCCTGCCGCCGGACAACGTGCAGTATTCCCCGGTCTATCGCATATCACACCGCACTTCCCCGACCAATATCGGTATGTACCTGCTGTCCTGCGTCTGCGCAGATGAGCTGGGATTCATCGACCATGCAAGGCTCGTGACCCTGCTTGACCGGACGGTATCGACTGTGGAGAAGCTCCCGAAGTACAAGGGCAGCCTGTACAACTGGTACGCCACCGATTCCCTCACAGTCATCGACCCGTTTGTGTCCTCCGTTGACAGCGGCAACTTCCTCTGCTGCCTTGTAGCGGTGCGCCGCAAACTTATTGAGGATATCCCGGACAGTCCTCTTATCCGCCGTATCGGACGGCTCATTTCCGAAGCGGACGTGGGGGTCTTCTACAACAAGGCGCGAAAACTGTTTTCCGTCGGCATTAACTCCGACACCGGCAGGAAATCTCCCAATTGCTACGATATGCTGATGTCGGAAGCGCGGATGCTCAGCTATTTCGCCATTGCCCGCGGAAAAGCCGACCGTTCCCACTGGCGCGCCCTGTCCCGTGTCATGAGCAGGAGCGGCTACTACGCGGGTCCGATAGCGTGGTCAGGCACCATGTTTGAATACTTCATGCCGGAGCTGCTGCTTGAATCCAAGCGCGGAAGTCTCTGCTATGAGGCGCTGGGCTACGCGGTACACTGTCAGAAGCAGCGCGGGCGGGATATGCACCTGCCTTTTGGGGTCTCGGAGAGCGGATATTACGCTTTTGACCGCGACCTCAACTATCAGTACAAGGCTCACGGCGTGCAGAAGCTTGCGCTGTGCGGCGGCATGGACAGAGAGTATGTCATAAGTCCCTACTCCACGTTCCTTGCTCTTTCCTACAGCTTCAATGCCTGCATGAAGAATATAGCCCGTCTTGCGGACAGGGCGTTTTCCCACCGCCGGTACGGCTTCTATGAAGCAGTCGATCTTACCGGCGCGAGGACGGGCGCAGCCGCCGCCGTTGTGCGCAGCCACATGGCTCACCATGTCGGAATGAGCATCTGCGGCATCACAAATACACTTTGCTCGGGGAGGCTCAGAAAACTGTTTATGTCGGACGAAACTATGCAGCGCGCGGACGAACTGCTCGAAGAGCGCGTCATGGCAGGCGAAGTCGTGGTGGATATCGAAAAGCTCCGCGACCGCACCGCCGCCGATGACCGCAGCGAGCGTTTTGACGAGTTCAATGTCCTGCGCCCGCGCTTCAACGTTATCGCAAACCGCCGGATAGCCGCTTTCGTGTCAGACACGGGACTTTGCTGTGACCGTTACGGCAGCCGCGCGGTCACATACCCCACCCGTGACTATCTGCGCCGCCCCGACGGACTGTTTATGGGTGTGCGCGAGGGAGAGGCGGAAATACCATTCTATATGAGCGCTTTCGACAGCGGCGCGACTGTAAAGCGTCATGTGGTATTCAGCGAGAACACATCGGAATACTATGCGGAGTGCGCGGGACTGAATTGCGGAATGAAGATATCCGCGTTCGGCGAGAAAGCGGCGATAGTCCGCGATATCGTCATAGAAAACAGTCTGCCCTATGACCGTCAGCCCGAAATATACGTCTATATCCGCCCCGCTCTCGCTGCCGATGCCGATATAATCGCGCACCCCGCCTTTGCGGATCTTTTCCTGCGCCCCGAATATGACAGTGTCAACAGGCTGTATCTCGCAAGGCGGCGTGACCGCGCAACGGGTAAGGAGACATGGCTTGCTGTGGGATTTCGCGTTCCCGGTGAAACGATACACCTGTTTTCACGCGAAAAGGCGCTTATCTACGGTGACCCGCTGAACTTCGAGAAAGGTATAGACGCAAAGATGTCCGACAGCGCTTCGATCCCCTCGCCGTGCCTGTTTCTGCGTCTGAAAGCGGACATACCGGCGAACTCCGATTACCGGAACGCGCTTTTCCTGTGCTGCGGCGAGACCCGTGAGGAGGTAACGGACCTCGCGCTGGAAGTCCGTTCCGCAGAACCTGCCTTAAATTCCGGGAGCGGTGATATGCCCTACGGCGCGGCGGTGTCTCCGCTGCCTAAATCCACGCTTTCGGGCAGGCTTGCGCGCGGTATGCTGCCGGCAATGCTGTGTAAAAACGTGTTTTCCGAGGAAATACTCATGTCGAAGTCCCAGCTTGGCAGGGACGCCCTCTGGCGGCTCGGCATAAGCGGTGACCGCCCGGTTGTGGTTTATCGGTTCGGCGGAGATGAGCAGCGCGCCGAGGCTGCCGCTCTCATGGCAGAGGGGTTGTTTGAATGCGGCACCCCGGTAGATGTGGTCATGCTCTGCGATACCGCCGCTGACAAGTCAAGAGCGCTGTTCCTGCAAACAAGCGGTACAAAGAGCATTTACTCCGTCCTGTACTCGGAACTCACCTCCGATGAACTCGCCTGTATCATGCGTTCCGCAGTGTATATTTTTGACAGGAGCGAGGAACGCCGTCCGCCCTCAAAGCTTGTGGAGCTTGTTCCCGCCGAGCCGTATGAAGCCGGACTTTCCGAGGGCTTCCGTGACGACAGCTTCGTGATTAAGCATAAAGGTCACCCGCTCTGCAATGTCCTCGCTTCCGGAGAGTTCGGAAGCGTAGTGTCCCAGAACTCACTCGGCTTCACTTACGCTCTCAACAGCCGCGAAAACAAGCTTACCCCGTGGTACAACGACATCATGCGCGACAACAACGGCGAGATGCTGCTGGTGCGCGGGATAGGGCGCTGCTGCGATATAATAGCGGGCAGTACAGCCGTGTTCAGCCCCTCCAAAGCCGTGTATCTCTCCCGTATCGGAAAGCTTATATTCCGCACGGAGGTGGGAGTTCTGCAAAAAGGCATGGCGAAGATAATGACGGTCGAGATAGAGAATACCGGTGATCTTGACAAGCAATGCGCGATATCCTATTATACCGAGCCGGTACTTGCATGGGACAGAGGCGCTTCAAATCACGGAGCGCTGCTGAACTACAGGCGCGGCAGCAACCGTATCATCATACGCAACCCGGCAAACAGCGAGTTCCACGGCGAAATGGCTGTTGCCTGCTTTCCGCCCGACGGCTCCGAATGTGCGCTCATAACCAACCGTGAGCAGTTCTGGGCAGGCGAGGTGAACGGAGAAGTACGCCCGTTTGCAAATTCCTGCGCAGCTGTCACCGCGAGAGTGCGCATACAGCCCCACTCGGTAACGAAGCTGCGGTTCGTGCTTTGCTATGACCGCGAGGATACGGAAAGCGTTCTGCGCACCGCAAAGGAAGCCGGCGAATCGGAACTTGTTCCGCGTTATGAGCTTTCTCTGCGCATAAACAGCGGCAATGACACACTTGACCGTCTTTACAACACATGGCTGCCGTGGCAGATACTGGGCTGCCGTATGCAGGCACGGACGGGCTTCTATCAGAACGGCGGCGCTTACGGCTTCCGGGATCAGCTTCAGGACAGCACTGCGGCGGCATATTTCATGCCGACTGCTGCAAGACGGCAGATAATACGCTGCTGCGGAGCGCAGTTTGTCACGGGAGATGTGCTGCACTGGTGGCACGAAACGGATAACGGTATCAAAGGGATACGGACAAAATGCTCGGACGATATGCTGTGGCTTGCCTATGCGGCGGCTGAGTATGTGCGCGTGACGGGCGACTGCGATATATGGGACGAGGAAGTCCCGTATATCAACGGCGACGATCTCGGTTCTGAGAACGAACGGTATATGCAGGTCACACGCAGCGGAGTTACCGCGACGGTGTACGAGCATTGCAAAAAGGCGCTCGAACGCTGCTACCGGATCGGCTCCCACTCGCTGATAAAAATGGGGAGCGGTGACTGGAATGACGGCTACAACCGCGTCGGCGAGGACGGTATGGGAGAGAGCGTGTGGCTTTCGATGTTCTATGTGATGACGGCAAAGCTGTTCATACCCTTTGCGCGTGCTATGTTTGACGGGGATCTCGCGGCTGAACTTGAAAAGCGTGCCGCAAGCCTTTCGGCTGCCTGTGAGGACGAAGCGTTCGAGAACGGGTACTACCTCCGAGCATTCTACGATGACGGCAGAAAAATGGGTGCTATGGGCAATGAGTGCTGTGAGATAGACCTGCTCCCGCAGGCGTTTGCGGAACTTGCGGGGCTGCCTGACAGGGAAAAGCGCGCAAGTGCCCTCAAAGCCGCTTATGACAGGCTTTTTGACCCGAAAAGCGGCATGATCTCGCTCTTTGACCCGCCTTACAGCGAGGATTCCGCGGAAGACCCCGGCTATGTGCGGGGCTACCCCGAGGGGATACGCGAGAACGGCGGGCAGTACACCCACGCCGCTGTGTGGCTTGCGCTCGCTTTCCTGCACAGCGGTGACCGCGAGACGGCGCTTCGTCTGACGAATGCCCTGAATCCGGCGGAACGCGGCAGCTGCTACAAGAACGAGCCTTACTTCATGTCCGCCGATATCTATACCAATCCCGAATGCAGAGGGCGCGGCGGCTGGTCGCTCTATACCGGCTCCGCAGCGTGGTACTATCGCCTTCTCGGCGAAATGTGGGGCGGCGGGGAGAAGAAGGGACTTTCCTGAAGGAAAGTCCCCTCCCTCTGCACACTCTCTCCTTTTCAAAAGGGCTTTATCCGCTTCGCTTTTTTAAAATTATCGGAAATCTATTGCAATTTTCGCCAAAATAAGGCATAATAGAAACAGTAAGTATTTTGGGAGGACGCTATGGATTTTCTGAAAGTTGATGTTTACACAAAGTCGCAGGCTGTCGATGTGCTGGTCATGCAGCTCTCCGAACTGGGGATAAACGGCTTCGAGATACACGACAGCGCAGATTTCGACGAGTTCCTTGAAAACAAGGATGCAAATTGGGATTACGTTGACGATGAACTTATGGGACTTAAAACCGTTCCGACGCACATCACCCTCTATCTTGCCGACGATCCGCAGGGGCTTGAGACTCTCGCGGAACTCAAAGGCGTGGTGAATGAGCTGTTCGGTGCGCAGCCGGATTTCTACGGAGATCCGGATATACATATCGGAAATGTCCGCGAGGAGGACTGGGCGAACAACTGGAAGCAGTACTACAAGCCGTTCAGCGTCGGTGAGAAGCTGATAGTCAAGCCGTCATGGGAGGAAGTCCCCGATACCGGCGGGCGGAAACTGCTCGAAATAGACCCCGCGTCAAGCTTCGGCACCGGTCAGCATCATACCACAAAAATGGTCATGGAACTGTTGGAGAGCGTTGTGAACGGCGGGGAAAAGCTGCTCGACCTCGGCTGCGGCAGCGGTATTCTCTCGATCGCGGGTCTGCTGCTGGGTGTGAGCTCCGTCACAATGGTAGATGTGTTTGAGAACGCCGTGAACACTGCCTCCGAGAATGTCCGCAAGAACGGCTTCACCGATGCGCAGTTCCGCGCTTTCCGCGGCAATATCATCGACGATGACGGTCTCCGCGCCCACATCGGCTCAGGCTACGGCATAATTACCGCCAACATTGTAGCAGATGTGATAATCGGCATGAGCGGTCTGTTCGGCAGTTTTCTCGCTCCCGGCGGAACTCTCATAGTTTCCGGTATCATCGACGAACGGCTTGACGAGGTGATGTCGGCACTTACCGCGAACGGATTCGGGGCTGTCACAAAGAAGAACTCCGACGGCTGGAACGCGGTAGTTCTCAAAAGGAGCGGGACATGATAACTATTTCCGTTTGCATGATCGTCAAAAACGAGGAACAGCAGCTTCGTGCCTGCCTCGACAGCTTAAAACCCATTGCAGATGAGATAGTCATTGTTGATACCGGCTCTGTCGATTCCACGAAAGCCATTGCTGCCGAATACACCGACCTTATCTATGATTTCCCGTGGATAGACGACTTTGCGGCAGCACGGAACTTCGCGTTCTCAAAAGCCACAAAGGACTACATATACACCGCGGACGCGGACGAGGTCATCGACAGCGCCAATATCCGCCTGTTCCGGCAGGTCAAGGCGGCACTGCTCCCGGAAGTTGAGATCGTGCAGATGCACTATCTCAACCTCATGGAGGAAAACACGGTATATAGTTCAAAACGAGAACTACGCCCGAAGCTGTACAAGCGCCTGCGCACATTCGAGTGGGTGAACCCGGTGCATGAGACGGTTCGGCTTGATCCCGTGATATACAACAGCGATATCGAGATACAGCATCTCGCAAAGGGCAATCATGTAAAGCGTGACCTTGCCGTGTTCCGCAAGGCGCTGGCGCGCGGTATGCGGCTGGACAAGACCCTGCACTCCATGTACGCGAAGGAACTGTTTACTGCCGGAGACGTGACAGACCTTGCAGATGCCGTTCCGTTCTTCGAGGAAAGCCTTGCGGATCCTTCCCGCTCCGGGGACGAGCAGCGGGAGGCGCGCTGCGTCCTTGCCCGTGCTTACCGCGTGACCGGTAACATTGCCGGCTTTGTACGGCTCTGCCTGCGGGAAGTTATCGCAAGTCCCTGCGCCGAGATGTGCGCCGAGGCAGGACGGTATTTCTACGACAGCGGAAATTACGCGGAGGCGCTCTGCTGGCTCAACGACGCTGTCTTTGAGACACAGCCGGTCATTACGATACTCGTTACCGGCAGCGAAAACCTTGACCTGCTCGCGGACTGCTGTGAACGGACCGGCGACCCGGAAAGCGCCGCGAAGTACCGGAAGATGGCAGATGAGTGGGAACTTCCGGAGACTGTATAAAAAACAACCGCGGGTTCAAGCCCGCGGTTTCTGCTATTCTCCTAAAAGTTCCTTGATCTGTTCCTCGGAGAAGCCTTTGTCACGCCATAAAGACATAAGGCGGACACGTTCGCTTTCCTTGCCGATGCCTATGCCTTCTTCTCTGCCGATGCCTATGCCTTCTTCTCTGCCGATGCCTATGCCTTCTTCCCTGCCTTCCCGTTTAGCCTGATTAAGCGCATACGTCTGATCGAGGAGACGCTTTTCCTCCATACGTATCATTTCGCGAACATTGTCATCTGCATTAACATCGTAAATTGTTTTTACACCGCGGCGAATAAGCGCGTTTCCTGATTCTTCAAGCATTTTAAACTCCTCCTCTCGATTAGCCTTTATCAATTGCAGCCACAATAGTTTTTTATCGCTTATATTGAGGTTCTCTTCGATGCCTTTGATTTTTTTCAGTTCGTAAAAGTGCATCGAAAGCATATCCGTAAGCACTTCAAGGCGATTTTTCTCCATAATGCAGAACTCGGAGTGATACCCGGGGCAGTCAAACAAATTGAAATCCAGAACACTTACCGATATTGTGCGTCTGAGATCTGAGTAATCATCGCCGCCTTTGAGAGAGTCGGAATACATCTTTGCCCAATAGAACAGATCGCGTTCAACAAAGCTTCTGTCCCTGTAGGTCTGCATTTCTATATTTATGTTGTCATTTCCCGCTCTCGCGTTTATGTCGAGACGCGCAAATTTCTGTCCGACAAGATCAGGCGTTATTTCGGGATTCAGTATCGTTATATCATCGACGCTCGCTATTGTCAGTCCGACAACGTCATTTAGAAATCCTCTCAAAAGCTCTTTGTCGCGCACAAAGACCGCTTTGAACACAATGTCGTTTTTTGCCGAGATTATATTTTCCATTCTGTCACGTCCCCTTTGCTTATATTATAACATGAATATCATGAAAATGCAACAATTAAAAAATGTATTATTTAAGTAAAAGCTCTTGCTTTTTTTAAAAATTTGTGTTATAATGTTATATACTATTTATAATATAAGGGATTTTTGAAATGGACGACAACACAAAAGTTACAAATCACGACTACGGCGCGGACGACATACAGATTCTCGAAGGTCTTGAGGCTGTACGAAAGCGCCCCGGAATGTACATCGGCTCGACGGGTCCCTCCGGACTTCACCACCTCGTCTATGAGATAGTCGATAATGCTATCGACGAGGCTCTTGCCGGATACTGCACGCAGATAGATGTGAAAATACTGCCCGGCGACGTGATAGAAGTCACCGATAACGGACGCGGCATACCGACGGGAATCCACCCCAAAGAGGGCATCTCGGCGGCTACTGTCGTTTATACAATTCTGCACGCGGGCGGTAAGTTCGGCGGCGGCGGTTACAAAGTCTCCGGCGGTCTCCACGGCGTGGGCGCTTCCGTCGTCAACGCTCTGTCGGAATGGCTCGAACTCGAAGTCTACGACGGCAGTGAGATCCACTACCAGCGTTTTCAGCGCGGTCACTACGATGAAGAAATGAAAGTCATCGGCAAGACCGACAAGACCGGTACAAAAGTGCGTTTCAAGCCCGACGGCACGATCTTCCATGAGACTGTGTTCAGCTATGACACACTTCTTGACCGCATGAGAGAACAGGCATTCCTCAACGGCGGCCTGCTCATAAACCTCACCGATGCCCGCGACGAGAACGATATAAAGGGCGAATCCCTGCGCTATGAGGGCGGTATCATCAGCTACGTCGAGTGGCTCCAGAATATGCGCGGCGCGGAAAAGCTCCACCCGGACGTTATCTACCTGAACGGTGTTGTCGATGATATCACCGTTGAAGCCGCGTTCCAGTACAACACAGACTTCAACAGCGAGGCTTTCCGCTCTTTTGCCAACAATATACACACTATTGACGGCGGTACCCATGAGACAGCTTTCAAAAAGGCGCTCAACAAGGTGGTCAACGACTTTGTAAAGACCTATCAGGAGCAGCAGGCTACCCAGAAGAAAGTCAAAAAGGCTTCCAAAAAGAAGGACGACGAGGAAAAGAAAGAGTTCGTCGCTATCTCCGGTGAAGCTATCCGCGAGGCTATCAATGCCGTTATCTCCGTAAAACTCCCGGAATGTGAGTTCGAGGGTCAGACAAAGGGCAAACTCGGCAACCCCGAAGTGGCTCCCGCTGTCTATAAGATCGTCACCGAACAGCTCACATATTACTTCGAGGAGCACCCGGAAACTACCGAGATAATCGTCCGCAAGGCGATAAACTCCCAGGCTGCGCGGGACGCGGCAAAGAAAGCCATGGAAGCAAAGCGCAAGTCCGCGGCTGACGGCGCGGGACTGCCCGGAAAGCTTTCGGACTGCTACGAAAAAGATACTACCAAAACTGAAATATACATCGTCGAGGGAGACTCGGCGGGCGGCTCCGCAAAACAGGGCAGAAACAGCGCCTTTCAGGCTATCCTGCCGCTGTGGGGAAAGATGCTCAATGTCGAGAAAGCCCGTGCCGACAAGGTCTATAACAACGACAAGCTGCTGCCTGTCGTCAAGGCTCTCGGCACCGGCATAGGCGAGGACTTCGACATCACAAAGCTGCGCTACGGCAGAGTCGTTATCATGGCAGATGCCGATGTTGACGGCGCGCATATCCGTACACTGCTGCTGACGTTCTTCTTCCGCTTCATGCGCCCGCTTATCGAGCAGGGTCATGTGTATCTCGCACAGCCGCCGCTGTTCAAGGTAGCACGCGGCAAACAGGTGCGCTACGCTTTCTCCGATGACGAACGCGACGCGTATATCTCCGAACTTTCCGGCGACAAGGAATCGAAAGTAGATGTACAGCGCTACAAAGGTCTCGGTGAAATGGATCCGGAGCAGCTCTGGGAGACAACTATGGATCCCGAACGCAGGACTATGATCCGCGTAAGCATGGAGGACGCGGCAAAAGCCGATATGATCTTCTCCATTCTTATGGGCGACAAGGTGGAACCGCGCCGTGAGTTCATCGAGACGAACGCACGTTTCGTTGAAAACCTCGATATCTGAGGACGTACAATGAATGAACTGTGTGAAATGATAAAGAAGCAGACGGACGCTAACTTTCTGAATCTTATTACTGCTATAAAGACCTACGACAGAAATGCGCAGGTCTGCGGCACTCCCGCGTGGAGATTCGTCTATCACACTATCCACTCCGCCGACAAGTGGTTTTTCAACCCCTATATCTATGACGAGCCGGAGTTTCACGAGGAGGGCATGGATAATCCCTATGCCCCGTGCAGTACCGAGTTTTCCGATGAGCAGCTGCTGGACTACCTCGACAGAGTTCGCAGAAAAACGGCTGACTACCTCGGCTCCCTCACCGACGACAGGCTCGGTGAATATCCGGAAAACTGTGATATGACGCGGCTGGAACTGATACTTATGCAGTTCCGACATATCTCCACGCATATTGGTATGCTCAACGGGCTTACCACGGAAAAGACCGGGAAGTTCCCCGTATATGTCACCCCCTACTCGCTCGACAGGCTGAAAAACGGCTGGTTCGACCCGTAATGCTGCAAAGGATTATTTATGAACTCCGAAGAAAACAACGAAAAGCAGATACAGAAGCTTGCCCGCATGGAGCGCATCTATGCCGACGAGAAAAAGCATGAGTCGGTGATGAGCAGGATCGAGGACGATGACGAGGATATCTGCGCGATCGCAAGGAAATTCTTCCGCTGGGCGCTGCTCATAGTATGGGCAGCGTGTGCGGTGACGCTTGTTACCGGCGGGGATTTCGGGCTGCCCGCGGGGGCGATACTCGTTACAGCGGGGATATACTCCGCTCTTTGCGTGACCAAATTCCTGCACGAAAAGAAAAAAGGCGATGCTGTGGTAGCCGTCATTGTAGCTGTTGCCGCCATCGCTCTCGGAATACTGCTGATCGTCGGTATTGACCCGAATTAAGGATACTTCATGGAAACGATAAGTGTAAAATTTGACAACACTCCGCAAGAGATAGAAGCCGCGTACAAGGCTTTTCATACCAGGTACACTTTTAAGAAGAAACTCATATACTCGGTGGTGTATCTGATAGTTGTAATACTTGCAGTCGATCTTGTCATAAAAAATCCTACCAACCCCACAGGCTACATCGCGGGGGGATTGGGTCTCGGCATACTCGTGTTCAACTGGATAAAACCGGTCATCATACGCAAGAAGATGCTGCAGGGTATGGCTGAACTCGGCACGGACGAGCGCTACACCATGACCCTTTACGATGACCGTATCGAGATCGAGACCGAGATAACCTCGGCTGGGCAGGAGACGGAGACTGTGGCGATAACCTCTCACGGCATATTCACTGTCGAAGAAGGCAGCGAAGCCGCAAAGGAGATAGCCGAACACCCGGAAATGGTGCAGGACGGCACACAAGTGGAAAAGACGGTCTATCGGCTTACCGAGACAGAGATCTGCTTGTCCGATCAGCGTGACCTGCTGCTCATGTTCGTGAACCGCTCGTTTATCCACGCGGTCCCGAAACGCTGTCTATCGGATAAGGAAGTACTGGACTTCAAGGCGTATTTCGAGGACAAGGGACTTATATGACTGCTCCCTGCCCGCAAAGCGCTTTCGGGGGATACCCCATATTCGCAAATAAACAAAAGGAAACAACAAAAGCATGGAACACAACTATGTAGAATCAATACACCCCAACGAAAAGCTGTATGAGGTGGATATCGAAAAGGAAGTCAGGACGGCGTTCCTCGACTACTCAATGTCGGTCATCGTATCGCGTGCGCTGCCGGACGTAAGAGACGGCTTAAAGCCCGTTCACAGGCGCATAATCTACACCATGAACGACGCGGGCAATACCTCCGACAAGCCGTACCGCAAGTGCGCCTACACCGTCGGAGAAGTGCTCGGTAAATATCACCCCCACGGCGACGCGTCCGTGTATGACGCTATGGTACGACTTGCGCAGGACTTCTCCCTGCGCTACCCTATGGTTGACGGTCACGGAAACTTCGGTTCCGTAGATGGCGACCCGCCTGCCGCTTACCGTTATACCGAGGCAAGGCTCGCAAAGATCGCAAACGAGATGCTTGCCGACATCAACAAGGACACCGTTGACTTCGGCACCAACTACGACGACAAGCTGAAAGAACCGATAGTGCTGCCCTCCCGCTTCCCTAACCTGCTGGTGAACGGAAGTATCGGTATAGCTGTCGGTATGGCGACAAACATTCCCCCGCACAATCTCTGCGAGGTCATCGACGCTATCGACCTGCTCATAGACAATCCCGATGCGGGACCGGAAAGCATTATGAGCTGCATCAAGGGACCGGACTTCCCTACCGGCGGCATAATCATGGGCTACTCCGGCATACGCTCGGCATACTACACCGGCAGAGGCAAGATCACCCTGCGCGGACGTGCGGAGATCGTGGAGGAAAAGACCCACACCCGCATTGTTGTTACCGAGATACCCTACATGGTCAATAAGACCAGACTTCTCGAATCTATCGGCGAACTTATGCGTGACAAGCGCATTGACGGCATTTCAACGCTTCGCGATGAATCAGACCGCAACGGTATGAAGATCGTCATGGAACTCAAGCGTGACGCAAACGCAAACGTGGTGCTGAACAAGCTTTACAGCTACACCCAGCTTCAGGATACCGTGGGCGTTATCATGCTTGCCCTTGTGAACGGTGAGCCGAAAGTTCTCCCGCTCAAGGATATGCTCACCCATTACCTCGATTTCCAGGTCGAGGTCATAGAACGCCGTACCCGGTTCGATCTGGAACGCGCACGCGGCCGCGCTCACTTGCTCCAGGGCTTCATGCTCGCTATCGACAACATAGATGAAGTTATAGCGATACTCCGTTCCTCAAAGACAGTTCAGGAGGGCAAGGAGCGCCTTATGGAGCGCTTTAAGGAGGCTGATCTGAGTCAGCTGCTTTCCCGCGCAATGGACGAGCAGTTCAAGAACATAGCCTTTGAGCATGAGATAGGGCTTTCCGAAGCACAGGCTGACGCTATAGTGCAGATGAGACTCGGACAGCTTACCGGACTCGAAAAGGAGAAGATAGAGGAAGAACTCGCCGAGATCATGAGCAAGATCGGCGGATTCGTGGAGATACTCTCCGACAAATCAAAGGTTTACGGCGTTATCCGTGAGGAACTTGCTGTCATAAAGAAGAAGTACGGCGATGAACGCCGCACCTCTATCGAGCAGGTAAGCGGCGAGGTGGATATTGAGGATCTCATTCCTGTTGAAGAATGTGTTCTCACTTACACCAACCTCGGCTACCTCAAACGCCAGCCGATGGAAGTGTATAACCTCCAGAAACGCGGCGGCAAGGGTGTTTCCGGCATCAAGCAGCGTGACGAGGATTTCATCGAGAACGTGTTTATCTCGTCCTCCCACGACAATCTGCTGTTTGTCACCAACAAGGGAAATATGATGAAGCTCAAATGCTTCGAGGTTCCGGAAGGCTCCCGTCAGAGCAGAGGAACCAATGTCGTGAACCTCATTCAGCTTGAAGAGAACGAGAAAGTCGCGGCGATAATCAAGACTTCCGACTTCGCGGAGAACAAGTTCTTTATCTGCGTTACCAAACAGGGCAAGATCAAGCGCACTCCGCTATCGCAGTTCAAAAATATCCGCAAGAAAGGACTCCGCGCTATCAATCTCGCGGAGGACGATGAGATAGCGGCAGCCTACATCACAGAGGGCGATTCCGCTGTACTCGTGGCTACTCACAACGGCAACGCTATCTGCTTTTGGGAGACCGATGTCCGCAGCATGGGAAGGACGGCTTCCGGCGTAAGAGCGATAAGACTGCGCGACGGCGATTATGTTGTGGGAGCTACCAAGACCTACGACAAGAATATGACTATCCTCACTGTCACCGATATGGGTCTCGGCAGGCGTACCGAGCTTACGAGATATCCTATGCGCAAGCGCGGCGGCTACGGCGTCACGAACTACAAGGTGAGCGACGAGAAGGGCTATGTCTGCGGTATCCGCGCTCTCGGCTCCGACGATGATGTTATTCTCATAAGCACCGACGGCGTTATCATTCGTATCCGCGCAAACGATATCCGTCCCCTCAACCGCTATGCTTCCGGTGTCCGCGTAATGCGTCTTACCGAGGGAAGCAGGGTCGTATCTTTCACCCGCACCGAGCATGACGACAGCGAAGAGACTGAGGCTGTCGAGCAGGCTAACGAGGAGGATATCCGCGAATCCGAGGCTGAGGAAGCTTCCGAAGTCCTCACCGATGACGACGGAGATACCGATGACGACGAGCAGGAAAGCTCAGACAATACAGAAGAATAAAAACAAAACTCCCGGCTTTCGTCGGGAGCTTTTGTTATGTATGCGGTTTATTCTTTCTTGGACTTGCCGCCGTTCTGCGCTGCGAGAAGGTCGCGTATCTCGGTCAGGAGAACTTCTTCCTTGGACGGCTCCGGAGGCGGTGCGGCAGCAGCCTCTTCTTCTGCTTTCTTCTTGCCGAGGGACATGAGCTTGTTGATACCCTTCATCAGCAGGAAGATGATGAGTGCCATGATAAGGAAGTTGATAACGGTGGTGATGAACTCGCCGTAGTCCAGCGACAGAGCCTTGATCTGATCTGCGTCAAGTCCCTCGTAGTTCACCCACGGGAGCCTTATCATTCCCGCGATCTCAGCGCCGCCGATCGAGGATATGAGCGGGTTGATGAAGTCGTTCGTGAGCGCCGTTACGATGCCGGAGAACGCGCCGCCTATCAGAACGCCGACTGCCATATCCATTACGTTTCCTTTGAGTGCGAACTCCTTGAATTCCTTAAGAAATCCCTTTCCCTTTTCAGCCGCAGCCGCCGCTGCCGCTTTTGCTTTTTCGTCTGCCATATTGTATACTTTCCTTTCTGTTTATTGCAGTCCCCGCTACTGCGGGAACGAATATCCTATTCCGTAAAGCCGAACGCGAGTATTCCGAAGTATTGCTTCTCGCCGTCGCCTTTCAGCTTTATCTCAACCATGTGCTTCGCTTTGCCGTCACCGCGCATTATCAGCTGCGGGACGGGGTTGCTCCACCCGTCGGAGGAATTGCTCACAACGTCCGTCTTGTACTCGCCGTCAACGTACACCTCGGCAGTTCCGAAGTGCTTCGAGTTGTTGCAGTGATATACGATGAACAGATCGTCGAATTCCATGTCAAAGGTGATGCCCTCGTTTTCGCCGCCCTTGCGCGTCCACGCGTTGGGGAATGCGGCAAGCGGAGCGGTAACGGTGTACTCTCCCGCCGATACCGGTTCGAGGGTCGCCGCGTCTGTCATGTGCATACCTACGAAGCCGCTGCCGTATATCGGAACAATATCGTAAGCGTAGTCGTACTCAGACAGCTTGTTGGAGTACTCGCCGGTGTACTTCTTGTCCTCAAGCATCTCAAACATAAGCTCCACCGCCTCGGCAACGAACTTGCTGCCCTCGGGATTCGGGTGAGCGCCGTCGTTCGAGTAG
>JAGAWN010000221.1 GCA_017941355.1 Ruminiclostridium sp.
CGTTAAGCGTGCTTACGAACCGTTCCTTGAAAAGATACACAGTCGAGAGGAATTTCTGACCAATGAGGAAATCGCGGAGGTGCTCGACGATTTCAATACCGAAGCTAACAAGAAATTAAACAATTATGATAAGCTTATCCCGTCCGGTACCATGACACTTACTTACAAAGTCCTTAAACGCAAGAAAACCTCCGTCCTGTGCGAGAATTATCACTTCTCGACGATCGGAGGTTTCCTGTACATAGAATTGTTCAAAGGTCTGCAAAATCGCTACTTGCCGCGAAAGTGTGATCTGTGCGGACGGTACTTCGTGCTGGAGCGCGGCTTTTACTCGAATTACTGCAAACGCCCGGTCAAAGGGCAGCCCGATAAAACCTGCCGCGATCTCGGACACCGGAAAAAGTTCAACGACAAGTTAAAGACTGACCCTATATGGAGCGTGTATCATAAGGCGTACAAGGCGCATTATGCCCGTTATCTCAAAAAGAAGATGACGCAGGCGGAGTTTCAAAAATGGGCGGACTATGCTATTGAACTGCGGAACATGGCGCTTGACGGCACAATCGAGTATGATGAGTATGTCCGGGAGATGAAGAAGTGACATTATTTAAACAAAGACCTGCTTGACTTATTTGAAATAAAGATTATTTATCCTTGTTTTTATTTCATTTTGCATTGACATTTTGAAATAAGCACAGTATAATATTATATATATTTCAATTTGATTGGAGATAACAGTATGACTAATCGTGCAGGAACTTACAGAAAAAACTTGACCGGAGATGCAGAATATAAATCTTTTGTTCCAAATCCTCTGCCACCCGACCCACCTGTTGAATTGGACGAGGATATGGTATCAATGCTTGTAAAGGCTAATCGCTCGATTGCCGCTCTCGACAGTATTTCCACAAGAATACCGGATATGGATCTTTTCGTGTCTATGTATGTAAGAAAAGAAGCTCTGATGTCATCTCAGATAGAAGGCACACAGGCTACCCTCGAAGATGTGCTTGACCCTATGATCGAGGCAAACACCAACCGAAATGTTGCCGATGTTGTAAACTATATAAAGGCGACCGAGTATGCCATATCGCGCCTTAATACCCTGCCGCTGTGCAACAGGCTTATAAAAGAGACCCACGCTGTGCTTATGGAAGGTGTGAGAGGTCAGGAAAGATCACCGGGAGAGTTCCGCCGCTCACAGAACTGGATAGGCGGACAAGGAAGTACGCTTCGTACTGCAAGATATATACCGCCGAGTCCGGAAGATATGGATAACGCTATATCAGATCTCGAAAAGTATATTAACAGTGATGATGACAATGACCCGCTGGTACGCGCAGCTCTGCTGCACTACCAGTTTGAAACTATCCACCCTTTCCTTGACGGCAACGGAAGGGTCGGGCGTTTACTGATAACGCTGTTTTTAATGGAAAACAAGGTGCTTTCAACTCCCGCACTGTATATATCGTATTTTCTGAAAAAGAACCGAATCGAATACTACGACCGAATGACAGAAGTAAGAAGCAAGGGCAACTACGAGCAATGGGTAAAGTTTTTCCTTACTGCGATATATGAGTGCTCACAAGATGCTATTCAAACCATAGATAAGCTGACCGCGCTCCACGTGAAGAATGAGAAAATAGTATCAGAAATGAAACGAGCTGCCAAAAACACAATGTCCGTATTCCGCTATCTTGAAAAAAATCCGATAATAGACATAGGAAAAACTTCAGAAGCGCTTGACCTGTCATTTAATACCGTATCTTCTGCAATAAACAGGCTTATAGACGCAGGTATCGTTATTCAGACAGAGAACGCGGCACGAAACCGAACCTTCGCTTATGAGGAGTATTTGCAGATATTGCGGAATGGAACATGACCACAACTTTGAGGTAACGGTGATTATATGATAACAGTTTCAATATGCGATGACGATAAGGAATTTTTGAATAAGCTGTCGGAAAAGGTCAAGAAGCAGCTTGATTCCTGTGGCACAGAATGCGAGATAAGAACATACGCGGATGATACGATCATCGTTGAGAAAATTGCGGAAACAGATATTGTATTCCTCGACATTGATATGCCGAAAATAAACGGCTTTGATATAGCGGAACGTATCTACAAAGGTGACAGACCGCTTATAATTTTTGTCACAATGCACGACGAGCTTGTATATTCTTCCATAAAGTTCCGCCCGTTCAGATTTATCCGCAAGACCCACATTGATGAGGAGCTTTCCGAAGCAGTCGGAGCTGCTGTAAGATATATCACAGAACAAAACACGGCGCAAAAGCTGACTGTTCCCACAGGTGACAGCGAAACGGCGGTAAACATCAACGACATCACATACCTCGAAGTTCTCGGTCACGATGTGCTTATTCACCTTGCGAAAAGCAAGCAGCATATAAAAAGCTACGGAACGCTGCTGTCCTTTGAAGATCAGCTTATCAACAGAGGATTTATACGGACACACAAGAGCTTTCTTGTCAATCTGAAATACATTTACTCAATAGACAGCAAGGACATCATTCTTGACGATAAAACAGTGATACCGATGAGCAGATACAAAGCGGAGTCGGTAAAGAAGAAATGGGGCGAATACTTACGGAAGGGTATATGAAGCTGTTTGAGGTGTTCGCATCGCTGCTCGAAAGTCTGATCGTGGCGCGGTTCTGCTGCAAATTTCTCGAATACAGGAAGTCAAAGCTGACGGTTCCGGCATCTTTGGGAATGTTCGTGTTGCTTGCCGTCGATAACGCCGTATTGAGCAACCTCGCAGGATCTGAGAACCTGTCGATAATTCTGATGCTGGCGATAATACTCGCACATCAGATGATATTTATGAAAGGCACGTTGTTTGAGAAAATACTGATAGCCATTTCTCCGACTGTGATAATAATGCCTGTGTCGATAATCGGCGCATACGGTATTCCGCTTTTGCTCGGCGACAGCGCAAGTACGGGTATGCGGCGAATGCTTGTGCTGATCTGTTGTTATTTTCTTATATTCCTGATATACGAGATCATTCTTCGGGTACGCAAGGGACGGTCTTATTCGCTTTCAGCTTTTCAGTGGGGAATTATGCTGTCCTGCTTCGGCATATCCTTTCTTATAGGTACGGTGGTATGGAACTATGTCAGAGGCAACTCCGATACGGTGTCCGGCGCTGTCGTTATCTATATCCTGCTGATAGTGCTGAATTGTATGCTGTATCTGCTCTTGAACAGAATGCAGCGTGACAATATTGAGAAGCGGGAGCTTTCCGCAGTAAAGACAAGGCTTGAATTTCAGGAACAGACAGCAGTTGAAACAGCAAGGCGATACGAGGAAATGCGAACGCTCCGGCACGATATGAAGCATTATCTGTCCGCTGCCGCCGAGCTTATTGCCGAAAACAAGCCCAAACAGGCAAAGGAATACATCGAAAGCATTATCGGAAACAAGGTAGCAAGCGGCAGTATTCCCGCCCGCACAGGCAGTGCTATGATAGATGCTGTTCTAAGCAGTAAGCAGGCTGTATGCACGGAAAAGAGCATAGCAATGAAAACTATGATAGACACGAGCTTTGGTAAGATATCCGAGCTTGATATGTCGGTGCTGCTGGCGAACCTGCTTGACAACGCAATTAACGGAACGCCGGAAAGCGGCAGTATAACGCTGATTGTTGAAAGGAAGAAGTCAATGCTGTTTATCGGGGTCAGCAATAATATAAAGCAGTCTGTCCTCGGCTCGAATCCCGCCTTGCGCACGGATAAACCGGACAAGGAGCTGCACGGCTTCGGAATAAAGTCTATGAGAGCGATTGCCGACAAGTACGACGGCACTATTGATTTCAGCGAGGACGACGATATTTTCAAGGCGGAAATATCGCTAAAAGCGGAGTAGAAACAAAAGAATTTAACGGCTGCGAGGCAGTGGCTTACCCATAGATGAAAATGAGCATGCGGATTGGGAGCGCGGGCTCCGCGTTGCCGTTCGTGTTGTCAGAATGCCGTTCGTGTTAAACCTATTGCAATTTATACTTTCTTCGGTTATAATGTGAGTACAGTGAACGCGGTCACATTGTAACCGATTTTTATTAGGAAAGGAAACTATGCCATGAAAAAAATATTTAAACTGTTTGCCGTTACAATTGCTGTATTTACCGCTGTTGTTTGTTCTGCTGTTTCTTCATCTGCTATGGAAAAGGCTCTCACAGAAGACAGCAAACAAACAGAACAGCGATACAATGAAGATTTTTATGTAATTGAGGGCAAGACAGATTTTGGTAATGAAGGCAAAGGCTATGTTCTTGTCGGAAAAACTGTGATAAATAAAGACACCGATGTGGGGAGCAAGCGCATCTATCTTAAAAGCGGTTCCTGCCTGATAATCAACTGCGGCGCTTCATTATCGACAAACGGGACTATTACGGTAGAACGGGGCGCAAAGCTGTACATCACAAACGGAAAATTCATATGCGGCACAGGCTCGGTGCTTGAGAACTACGGAAGAATAATCATCAGGGAAAAAGGAGTATTGGATATTCAGCGGGTCTATAAGTCAAATGGAGGTTCTTCAATCAACTTACAAGGCGAGATGCTTTTGGGAAAGATGTCTGTTTCAAAGATCGCCGCAAAAATAAAGAAATATGACAGTAAATTCAATCTGAATGACTACTGTATTTCTTATTCAAGCAAATCCGCACAGACCGCGACTTTCTATTATTGTATTGATGATATCGTGACTGACTATTATTATCAATATTCCGGCAGCAAATTAGTTCGGAAAGGATATTCTTTAAACAAAGTGTATAAAAGTGATACAAGAGAAACATTAAGAGCAGCAGCAAACAAGTATTATTCGGATAACGGTATCAAGGAATATTTCAGCGATGATAAAATGTATTTCAGCATTGACCGCGGATTTGATTATTCGTATTCAACAAAAGAAATGTTATATAGAGAGTCTTATTTCAAATACTCTCCAGATAGCGATGGAATGTTTTTAATGATTGATGTCTTTAATGAGGATAAAATAACTCTTTAATATACCCCCTACACCACCACCCGTACAGTCTTCGGCTTGTGCGGGCGGTGTGTTTTGGCGATGAGCATAATCTGCGCTGCCGTTTATGTTGTCAGAATGCCGTTCGTGTTAAAGCTATTGCAATTTATACTTTCCTCGGTTATAATGTGGTCAATGAGTGAGATCACACATTATAACCGATTTTTATTTGGAAAGGAAATGATATTATGAAAAAGTCATTCAAACTAATTGCAGCGGCTCTTGCTGCGATCACGGCTATGTCCTGCACGTCTGCAACGGCGTTTGCTGAGAAGATCAACTATAAAAATGATGTTGACAAGGACTTTTATGAGTCTCTCCTTAAAGTTACGGAAGGTTATAGGGGGAGTAAATATATGAATAAAGTGACTTCAGAGGACGAAAACATAGTTGAAATACTCCCCGCAGAGAAAGTTAAGATTTACAATGACGGTTTTGGTGCTATCGTTATAGACTATTCCGTTGATTTCATATCTGAAAAAATTCGTAAAGATAAGAATTTCGATTTGACTGTTACATACGAATTCTATGTATCAGACGAAATTTACTATGATTATAGCTTTTCTGTATTGGACAGAAATGTGTTTACAATTTCCGAACTGAGAAATAGATCTGAAATACCCGAAAACGCTTCAATAACCGCAATAAGAATAAAAGAAGCTATAAATATAGATAAAAAGTTTAGTCAAGCCGGTGCAGAAGAATATGAATCGTATTGGGATGCTGTTACAGCAAAATACATCGGCAATTTAGAGCATATAAATTCCACAAATAATTCTTGGATCAAGATTGGTGGAAAAAAGTACTATGTCAACTCAAAAGGTATAATAGAAACTAAGTCTTGTATTATAGAAGGTGTAATGTACAAGTTCAGTTCTAACGGCGAGTGCATTGGCAAATATACCGGTTGGGCTAAAACCTCAAAAGGAAACCGTTATTATAAAAATGGCATAATGCTAAAAAACAGATGGATAAAAACTAAATCTGGAAAACGGTATTACGCAGGAAGTGATGGCTATATGACAATCGGGTGGAAGAAATTAAAAAACGGCTGGCACTGGTTTGACAATACCGGAGCTGAAGCAACAGGGATTGTTGATATAAACGGTAGCAAATACACCTTTTCAAAGTCGGGAGTGTGGGACGGCATAGGAACATTGGACATAGGTACTACGAAGTATGCTGTTGAAAACAAAATGTCCGATGAAATTTATGGCGGCATATATAACGACAGCGGTATAATAGTTATTTTATCAACAGATGTCGATGCAGCAAAACAAACCATTGATGAGCTTTATCCCGGTACTGCTCAGATTATAATTCAGAAATGCAACTTCACATTCAAGTATCTTTCAGATGTAAAGAAAGCTATCTCTGAAAAGAGAGTCGAGTTCAACATCGGAGTGTCAACCGATACCCCCAATAACTGTGTAGTCGTTTCAGGTGTTGAGTTTACAAAAGAACTTAAAGCCTTTATTGAAAACAGTGGATTTTCCAACTGTGTCAGGTATGAAAAAACCAGCGGAGAGAGCATTGATGATTAACTAATTATAATAATATACCCCTACACCACCACCCGTGCATGCTTCGGCTTGTGCGGGTGATACGTTTCAGTCTGAATACGGCTTTGCGCTGCCGTTTATGTTGTAAAACTGCCGTTCGTGTTAAACCTATTGAAAGGCACAAAAATATTGGTTATAATGTGGTTACTGATAAAAATAATATCTGTGACAAAACGCCCTTATCAATCGTTTATAGTTAATAATACTGAATCACAAGGAGTTTACAACTATGAGATCAAAACATTTAATTCCCATTATTGCAGCAATAATGCTTGCATCGTGCGCGAACAATGAACCGACAGCAACCGAAAGCATCACATTTGAGATATCCGCCGATACGCCCGCAGAAATGACCGGTGCATCTGCTGAAAGTAAGCCTCGTATTCAGAACTATGTGCTGGGTATCAAAAGCAGCACTGATAACCTTGAATATCACGGTGAGCCGCTTATTATCGACTTTTCGATAGATAACATCGGAACCGATCTTGAAGTCGGATTTATGATAGTTTCGGGAGGTGTTCCGGTAGAAAGCGAGATAAACGGCGAGCGTTCAATACTGCATATAATTTCTGTGAAAGAAAAAGAAACTTTTGACTTTAGTGCCGCCTTTGATGTTTACGGAAATGGTGATACATATTTTCACCCGATCTGTATTTTAGAACCGAATACTAAAATTAACGACACAAATAAAAATTTCGGTAACTCGTTCCGCATTGTGACTACTGCACCGGTAAAGATCGTTTTAGATAATTACTACCATTCATACACACTACGAACCAATCAAAACAGCGATAAACAGACGATTTTGCTAAAGAATAATGAGAGGATTATTTCATAGATAAATAGTCCTCTCATTAATTATTAGATTATGAATAAAGCATATTCACAAAATTAGTATTCGTTTGAAGCAAGTATTTTTTCAAATTTATCGAAATCTATTACCTGTATAGCTTCTACTTTATCTTTTTCTGATAGATTTTGATTGCATATAATGTTCTTTAATTCGTTGAATTTTTCAATCACTTCTTCTCTTGTAGCATATAATGGCGATTTTTTCTTTGTGCTTACCTCATACTCAAAATCATTAAGGTAAAATTGTACTTTTTTATCTAATAAAAACTTAAAACAACTATCCGTATTAACTTTTTTAAATTCTCTATCACCGTTAAACCACTTGTTTCTTGTTCCTTCATATGCTAACAACCAGTATTTTGTTCTCATAATCGTGTCATTCAATGATTCCATTTCACTCTGTATCTTTTCTCTCCATCTCCTAATAGCACTGTTTTTATATGTATTATTCATGTCGCGTTTCAAATAATCTAATAGAATAATGCAGGCAAAAGTATTCTCAGTATTTAGTATTTTTAAAGAATATTCTATACTAATATCTATATTGAACACTTTAATATACCATGTCATCCATATTAATTCTTGATCATATGACAAATTAATTGTATTATCAATTATACTGTATAAAGTTCTTTTTAATTTCCTTTTACTTATTTTTTTCTTATTTAATATGAGTATTTGAATGATTACATCTGCAAGAGATGGAAATGAAGCTAAAAGATTTAGGATTTTAGATTCTATTATCTTCCAAGATTTATCGGAATATTCGTATAATGATATTACTTTCAGTCCATATCTTAAGAGTGATACATCTTTATAATTCTTATATTCAATTATAATATGATTTAGAAATATTAAGGGGTCTAAATGAATATATTGCCTGACACTCTCTATCCATGGCTTTCCAAAAATAAATGGACTTTCGCTTATTTGTATTTTATTTTCATTTATGCTTAGTCCATACTCATTCAGGCGTTTTCTAACAATTGATATGATATTTGGAATTTCAAAGCCGTTAGAAGTAAATATATAATAATCATCAACATATCTCCGATATTGAAGATTAGGCAGATCACGTTGTATATTTTCATCTATGGTACATAATATTATTTCTGAAATGATTCTCGAAAGAGCGTTTCCGATTAATATTCCGTTGGTTTGATTTAAATTCATTTTTCTAACTAAACAATCCAACTTATTGCCTAATAAGGTCATATCCTTTTGCTTGTCTTTTGCAACGTGTTTCCCTTCAACTGCCCAGGCAATGCTGTGCGTATAAATACTATCAAAAAAAGATGAAATGTCAAGGTGAAGTTCATATAAATTTTCATAATAGAGCTTTTCGATTTCGACACCGCTATCATGAAAGGTTTGTGCTATTTTAATATATGGTGATAAATCATCAGGTGTTTTTTTAATAGGCGCTGTCAATGATACATGATTTGCTTTTTCAAAAATATAAAAAATCTTCTCAGAATTATCAGTTAGAAGTTTTGCAAGTTTAATGTAATATATATAATTAGGAACAGAAAATTTCCTTCTTGCAGTTTCTGCCTTATATCCGCTGAATGTAATAGAGGAAGATTCCTTTTCGTTATAATCCGTTTTTCCAAGTGTCTCAAGTTCTTCCAAAGATAATAGATCAGTTACTTTACTTGTTGTAAAACAAGGCGGCAGTTCTTTAGGAAAAAATTCGTTTCTCACCAAATTTGTTAAAGCAAACATACATTTCACATCCTCTGATACAACAAATCATTTTTGTATTTTTTCAATTCCTCAGCAATCACTTTCAGCGGCTTATTCTCAATCTTTCGTTGTTCATTGTATCTCATATGAGCATAAAGCACATTAGCTCTGTTCTCAGCAGCCGATTGAATATCAGTATCGGAGAGCGAATTCAGATAATTCAAGTAATTCATATATCCAACGAAATATCGAGGGTTTGCAAAACGCAGAAAATACGTTCTTAGTGCATATATGTTTTCGTAATTGTCATTGAGCCAATTGATCTCCTGCTGTATGCGTTGATTGTCCATATCAATGAAAAAGTTATAGAATTCGGCACTCTTATCAAGTAAATCAAACATATCACTCGGTCTGTTCATATGTAATCACCTAAAAAAATAGTATCGGAAATACAAACATGTATCTCCGATACTATTATAACATATTTCGACAAATATTTCAACCGATTTTGAAAATTGTTTTATCTATTCTTCGTAAGCTCTGCCTTGATTTCGTTAATACGCTTTTCTGCGGCGGCGATTTTGTCCTTGATCGGTTTTGCCTACTGATCAATCTCTCTGATTTTGCCGTTGCACATCTTGATTTGCTCTTTTTCTTCTGCCTCTATAGATTCATTGATTGCAGGAAGGCGAGAGCTAAGTTCATCGATCTGAACTTGTAAAGCCTTCTTCTCCTTACCCTTAAAAATCCCCAGATTATTCTTTTCTGTCCTTAAATCAGAAATCTGTTTTTCAACTGTTTTCTTTTCTTCTTGAGCAGGAGTGTCTGCTTTACGCTTCTTTTGCCATTTTGCTATCTCACGGTCATAAGGAGCAACCTGTTCCTGAAGCTGTTTAAGCTGCGCTTGCAACGTATTACGTTCGGATTCAAGCTGTTGTTTTTCTTCGGCGTGCTCTGCCCAATAAGCTTGGTTTCGCTCACGCTGTTCCTGTTCCTTTCTACGACGCTCTTCTTCCTGTTGTCTCCTTTTTTCCTCTGCTTCACGCTGCTTTTTAGCCCTTACATTAGCCTCACACTGTGTAATCTTAGACCTATATTGAAAAATAGAAGCTCGTCTGTTTGCTATAGCAGAGTCTGTAAGAGTCTTGTTTTTATACCAAACCTTTTTTGTTGCATAATTAGGTGAACCGTCCCAAAGACTATAGCTCGCTGCGTATGTTTCTTGCTTATAATCCCACGAACAGCTTGAAATACAACGTTTGTGAATAGCTATTAAGTTCTTATAATAAAGAAAATATTAGAGTGTTTCTTTAACAAAAAGTATGATAATCGCCAAAAAGTAAAAAAAATAGCCAACGCCAATTCAAGGAATTATTTTAAAAAGACTGAAACGCAAGAAAATACTCTACCTTCGTAAAAACAGCGCACCATTCGCATAAAACAGCGAATGGTGCGTTTTCGGATTTATTGCTCTATTGGTATCACCACACCAAAATGCGACTTTCCTGAATAGAAAACAAACAAATCCGAGCCGATGCGGTTCGGATTTGTCTGTCTTGGCTCCTGTTACTGGACTTGAACCAGTGACATCTTGATTAACAGTCAAGCGCTCTACCTCACTAACTGCAGTACAACGCAGGTTTGAGGCTTAAAAAATATCAATCTTCCGATTGATAGCGAATGACTGTTTAACTTAAAATATTCTCAAGATTTGAACCTAAAAGCGTAACCGACCTGATGTAAATGTTGCACAAATATGATTGTGCATATTCACAACAGCCTAAGCAGAGTTCTTTGGCTTGTCAGCAGATTATTTTTGGCAAAACGTCGTTTCGTCAAAACGCTGATTTTTTCTGTGCAACTTGACGAACGAGCAATTTTATAAAAATCAAATGTGCTATACTACTATAATATATAATAGTATAGCACATCTTGTTATTTCTGTCAAGCCACAACTGTACTCTTGGTGTTAAGGGTATCCCAATCATCACAGAAGTCCTTATAATCCATGTTAAGCTCGATATTCAGCTCATAATCCCGGTTAAGCTCAATGCGCGTTACAAGCTGCGCAATTATCATCTTTTTCTGCTCAATGGTGCTGTTATCGAACTCCTGCGCCCAGCTTACGAACTGGTCAAACATCGGGCGTATCTTCTCTATGGACGTTTTCTTGCTCTTTGCCTCATTCTGGAGCTGTTCAAGCTGAAACTTCTGCGTAGAAATACGCTCCTCGACTGTCTTTATAGCGCTGCTAAGCTGTTCAGCCGAATAAACGCTGTCGCCTGTAAGCGTAGCTGCGATCTCGTCCTGCAGCTTTTCAAGCTGATTGGTATTCCTTTTCAGCTCCATGTTGATCTTGGTCTGCTTCGCTTTATTGCTCGACATTTCCCTTTTCAGACGCTTTTGCAGAATCTCCTCACTCGGTGCGCCCTTTATACTTTCAAACATCTGGTGAATAACCTCGCATACAGCCTTGTCCACTCTCTCGGCAACATAGGTACTCTGTCCGTCACACTTGCAAAGTCCCCTGCTTTTATGATAACAAAGGTATTTGAGCTGTGACCGGTCATAAACCGAACCGTCCCTTTTCCTTGTGTACTTCTCACGATATACAATTGACGTAAGCCTGCCTCCGCAATGTGCGCAATACATGATACCGGACAGCAGGTTCTTACTCTTGGTCTGCCGTGCTATCGTCCTTTTATCGTCAAAAGACCTTGACCTCTGGTCAAGTATCTCCTGAACCCTGTCAAAAGTATGCTGATCCACTATCTGTAAGTGCGGCAGGTGCGGTACATCGGCATCGGTGTTCCTCGCATACCCTATGTTCATCTTGTTGCGAAGTATGCGGATAACTGATTCGGACTGAAATTTTGCGCCCGTGTGAGTCCGTACACCATTATCATTAAGATACATCGCCAGCTTATAAGAGCCGGTGCCGTCAGTCACAGTTTTCTCGTAGAGCTTACGAACCCAATCGGCTTCCGTAGGTTCAATAGCAAGGTCAAGGACTTCCCTGCCCTTCTTGTTGAGCCTTCCATTATTAACAGTGCAATAACCAAACGGAACAGGTCCGCCGGTATATATCCCTTCGGCAGAAAGCTGCTGCATACGGGTCTTGATTCTTATTGAAGTCTTTGCGCTTTCACCGGAAGCCTGCCAGAACCTGATGTAGTTCATCAGCTTGTCCACATGACTTTCAAAGCGCTGTTCGCCCTCCTGTGTGCTCCAAACCCTTATGCCTTGATCAGAAAACCACTTAACTACCAGCGGTGTTTCTTCATCTATACGACCTATACGGTCAAACATAAAGACGAGCAGAATGTCAAACTCCTTACGCTCGGCAGCAGTTTTCAATTCCTGAATAGCGTCACGCTTCGCAGCCGAGACCTTAAAGCCCGAAACTCCTTTTTCGAGGAACTCCTTGCCGATGATCCAGCCTTGACGTTCAGCAAATTCATGGCATACCTGCCTCTGCATCGGAATATCGTCCTTCACTTTATCGACCTGACCTACCGTAGATACACGGTACAGGCAGTATGCTATCGGCTTGTGTACATTTTCTGTGATCGTATTTGTTATGTTTTCCATATTGACCTCCATTGTTCCGAATAACAACGGGGCAAAACGAAAATCTCAAGATGTCACTGATACATATCCAGTTGTCAAGGTACTTAATCGCTCAATCACGTTTCGCAGTTTAAAGTATTTTACCATAAAATTTTCCAAGTGTCAAGTACCTTTATAAAGATTCCTAAAAGTATTTCTCGCTTGCCCCATTAAAATCACATCAAATGTTATGACGCTGCTTTTTCCTTCACCGGTTTTGCATCATCACCGTCAGGTTCAAACAGTCTCTTCTTGTAGTTCTCCATCATCGACCACAAGATATTCTCTTTCAGGTCAGGATTGCTCTGCCCGAAAGAGATCGTAACCTTGCAGTCCCCTACCTGTCTTATTATCTTCTCGTTCATATAGTTCCTCCATCCCAACAGCTCAGAGCTTATGCACCTATGCTATTATCGTCTGCAAGCAGCATATATTTCAAAATCCTCTCTTTAGCTACATTGAAGTAGTGCCTATCAAGTTCAATTCCGATAAATGCACGATTTGTCCCGATACAAGCAATAGCTGTAGAGCCGCTTCCCATACAATTATCCAATACCACATCACCCTCATTTGTGTATGTTCGTATCAAATACTCCAAGAGCGGCACGGGCTTCTGCGTGGGATGTAATGTCCCCCGCTCCACAACTCCGAACTCTATCACCTGCTTAGGATAGCGAAACCCCGTGTTATCATTCTTGTGTTCAGCACCGTCATAATAGGTGCCATACACAGTTTTGCCGCTCATTACAATTTTAGTAGCCTTGCCGCTCTTGTTTGCTGAATATGGAGTCCCCTTTGAGAACTGAGGGTTATATGTACACTGTTTCTTATAGAATACAGAAATACTTTCCACATCCCTCAAAGGCTGCTTTTTAGCATTAAGGTGTCCGGTTCCCCGCGGCTTGCGCCATATCCAGTCATACTTGTATTCTTTCAGATTGCTTGTTCTCAGCATACTTGCAAACGGTTCAATGCCGAAAAGACAGATAGCCCCGTTCTCCTTGATAACCCGATGATACTGATTCCACAGCGGCTCAAGCGGTATCATCTTATCCCATTTGCAGGAACTCTTTTCATACGGCAGGTCGCATAATATCAGATCGACCGTCTTGTCCGGTATAAGGCTCATCTTTTCAAGACAATCGCCTTGTGTTAATGTAATTCCGTTCATATATTTCCTATCACCCCATTTCTATATGACCCACAGCTTTTCTTTTGCCGAACGTATTCCTCAAACTGCCCTCTTAAATGGAACCGCGTCTCGGCGGCGGCGCAAAACACTTGACCTTCGACAAACGCTGTCTTATTTTCTCTATGACATCTTTGTCGTGCTCATACATATCATGCTGATCTTCCTTCGAGCCGAATTTCAGCGTGTCCCACAGATACTCGACATAGCTCATCTGCTGTAAACTTTCGACAAACAGTGCATTGGGCTTGTCGTTTTCATTTTTCGGACGGTAGCGCTCCCTCCAGTCGTTCAGCTTATCGAAATATAACGAAACAATGGTGGTCGCACTGTTTATCCAGCTCCGGAACTTCTGATATTCGCTTGGTTCGGTCTTTATAGGTACTGCCCTGTCCCGGTCGAAAAGCCCTAACCCGAAGTCATAGCTGATCTTCTTTGCCGCGTCAATTTGCTTCAATCCATATATTTTTGCGACAAAGCTTGTAGCATCTCCCGACTCCCCGCATCCGAAGCAGTAATAATTCTGTTCGTAGATTTTCATGCTTGGATTACGGTCATCGTGAAACGGGCAGCACATCATTCCACCCCGGTTCACATCAAAGCCGTAGAACTTTACGACCTCCGGCATTGATACCCGGTCTTTTATTTCTTCAAATACTCCGTCCAATTTTAACGCCCCTCCATAAGCGTACCCGGAGCCGAGATACTCGATTTAGGCGAGATATGCAGCAAGCGGCGAACAAGCTGCACCGGGAATATCCCTTTACCCCATTGTATTATTCGTAACTGTCATTTTCTGTTTCCCGTTGCCCCTGACATATCGGAGCCGACATCCGCTATGCAAAAGTCCTGAACCCCATATCTGATATTCGGTCACGGCTTCAACTATTGGCGAGGTCTGCATCTGATCGGCGAAATCAAACGCAGGGCGAAGTCCCTTGACCTATATCATATATTCTGGTTTTCTTATGATGCAATCGTCCCGACCCAATATTCTGCTGTCACGGCATCACGTTCCGGATCCTGTCGGTGCATATAGATGTATGATGTTGGTTAGGCATCAAACTCCCCTGCCCTGCAGATTCCTTGACCTGCCCCTGTTGGTTAGTCAGCGGCAGGTCTATGATCCGATACAACATCGGCGTTCCGGCTATAATCACCTTCCCTCATTTATAGTTTCCGAGATGACATTTTCATTTTGGCGAGGTCACGGAACATCGGCGAAATCTTCCGTGCGAAAAAGTCCTCTCATAATAAGGGAAAAAAATCGACGATTTTTGCGGTACTTTCACAAAATTTTCATTTTAATCTCCATATTGCACAATTGAACAAGCGCCGTTTTGTGCATCGGTACAAAGTTAAAAAAGTTTTGGAGAACTACCGCAAAAATCCAAAGAAATTTTCCCTTATTATAGAGGGACAAATATTTGCTGCTATCGCAGCCCCAAAATTGAAAAAGGTCAGCCTAAAATATAAAATAGCCGGTATCCGTACACCGGCATAAAAAAGTCGCTTTTGCAAGCATAGAAAGTGTACGTACACTTTCTGAATTTTTGTGGTCGCCCCCACAAAAATTCTTACGGTTCTCGCCGCCGTAAACTGCTCGACCCTCATTTTTTAGGTTGCACCTAAGACCGCTGAAATGTTGTAAGGAGGACAATGACATGAGAAAGTACAAACAGGTAAAACGCAAGGAGATAGTATTCGAGCTTGACGAATGGGAGCTTATAGAACAGTGGGCAGCCAAATTTAAGATCTCAACGACAGAATATATAAAACAGGCTACCCTGACCGACAAGATAACGGTTGACAAATCCGGAGAGAGCAATGCCGTGATGATCGGTGCGCTGAAAAAAATCGGCGGCAATATAAATCAGCTTGCCAAGAAAGCGAACGAGATCAACAGCATATATGCCGCCGACTATGATAAAATGCGAAAGGAGTTCGAGAGCCTATGCCGTATGTTAAATGTAAAGCTATCCACACAGGGATGAAGCAAAGGATACAATATATTCTTAACCCCGAAAAGACCGAAGGTATGTTTTTCTGCAATTCTCTGAACTGCTTCACAAATGCAGAGGACGCATATCTGAATATGAAATATATATACGAGAATTATACCCACCACAAGTATGAAGGACCTTTACCCAAGCAGGGCAAGGCTCGCGTGAAGATGCTGCACTATGTCCAGTCGTTTTCACCGGACGACAATGTTACGCCGGAGCTCGCTCACCGCATGGCATTATCACTTGTACGCAAGGCGTTTGGAGATAATTGTCAGGTAGTCGTAGCGTATCCGCTCAATAATCATGCGCCTGTAAAAGTAGGTTCAAATATGCTAAAATAGTCCAAAGAGGTCTTAAGACCAGATTGGAGTTGATTAGCCAATGGACAAAATAGGATCAATAAAAAAGGAGATCACGCACCGAAGGTGGCAGGAGATGTATGAAACATATCTTTCTAGCGGCAAAAA
>JAGAWN010000222.1 GCA_017941355.1 Ruminiclostridium sp.
CAAGAAAAAAACTTGCTCAGGCTTTGGTCGAAGGCAGACGCATCGTAATTTCGGGCGGAAATTATACTCTTGATAACACAGTATCCGAGGAGATCGCACGGAAAGGAAATGGTATTATGAGAATCGCAGTAACCTATGAAAACGGACAGATCTTTCAGCATTTCGGCAAGACCGAGCGGTTCAAGCTCTATGACGTTGCTGACGGCAAGATCATAAATGAGCAGATAGTTGGAACAATGGGCGCAGGACACGGCGCACTTGCAGGATTTCTGAAGAATGCACAGGCTGACGTTCTGATCTGCGGAGGTATCGGCGGAGGCGCACAGATGGCTATGCAGGAGGCTGGCATCACCCTCTACGGAGGAAATATGGGCAGTGCCGATGAAGCGGTACAGGCTTTCCTTGCACAGACACTTGTTCAGAACGAGAACCCAACCTGCGATCATCACGATCACGAACATGGCGAAGGTCATTCCTGCGGAGATCATGGCTGCGGCACTCACAGTTGTGGTAATCACTGATGATATACGATCATACCGAAAAGGCAGTCGCTCTTTTCACACAGGGATATAACTGCGCGCAGTCGGTCTTTGTTGCATTTTCTGATGTGACAGGCATGAACGAGGAGTTTGCCAAAAGGCTTTCATCGTCATTCGGCGGTGGAATGGGACGGCTGCGTGAGGTATGCGGCACCTGTTCTGCTATGTTCATGGTGGCAGGCATTCTTTACGGCGAAGGAACGGAAACCGATCACGCTGTAAAAACAGAGCATTACAAGCGTATCCAGTATCTCGCAGAAGAATTCCGCAAACAGCACGAAACGATCGTCTGCCGTGATCTTTTGAAAGGACTTGCCGTTACAAGCAAACCAACTCCCGAAAAACGTACCGAGCAATACTATAAAGTCAGACCTTGCGTGAAGTTTGTAAGAACTGCTGCGGAGATACTTGACCGCTATCTTGAAGAAAATCCACCTGTGAGGTAAGAATCTATGAAGATCATCACACTTGTAGAAAATTCCTGCGGTCACGAAGGCTGTATCGCTGAGCACGGGTTATCTATTTACATCGAAACTGAGAAGCATAAATTACTGCTTGACACCGGGCAGACTGACGCAGTAGTCAGAAATGCCGAAGCGCTCGCCGTTGATCTGTCCGCCGTTGATACAGTTATCCTCAGTCACGGTCATTACGATCATTCGGGCGGTATCCTGCCGTTTTCAAAGCTCAACCATACTGCACAGATCATTATGCAGAGAAAGGCTGCCGAACCGCATTACAACGGCGAGCGCTACATCGGCATTGATACGGATATTCTCAAATTGCCGAATATCCGGCTGATAGACGGCGATATGCAGCTTGACGATGAGTTGTTCCTGTTCAGCGGTATTACAGGCAGGCGGTGCTATCCGCAGGGTAACAAAAAGCTGTCCTGTATAAAAAACAATGAGAAGATCGAGGACGATTTCTGCCATGAGCAGTGCCTTGTCATCACACAGAACGAGAAACGCTGGCTGCTGTCCGGCTGCGCTCATAACGGCATACTCAATATCCTTGACAGGTATAAGGAACTGTTTAACAGCTATCCCGACTTTGTTATCACGGGATTTCACATGATGAAGCGTGAGGGCGAACATACCGAGGAAGAAAAAGCTGTTATCATTCAGACGGCGCAGGAACTTTCACAGCTTGATACCGTATTTTACAGCGGTCACTGCACGGGTATTCCTGCATTTGAGCTGATGAAGGAAATAATGGGCGAAAAGCTCATTGCTCTGCACAGCGGAGAAACAGTTATATAACCAAAAGTCCGTGAGGGAAACTCACGGACTTTTTATCATTATAAACCAAGTGCATACCCTGCAAAAATACCAATAACGGCAGAAATGCCAATGATCGCTATGGGGTGAAGTTTTTTGAAAGCAAGCACAGCTCCGAGGGCGAATATGCCCAGAGAGAGCCAAAAGCCTGCACCTGAGAAAACCGCAGTCTGCAAGCCGTTTGGAAAGAAGACCGTCATACCGACAGACAGAAATGCCGCCCCGATCAGACCGATCACCGCAGGACGCAGACCGTACATCACACCGTCAATGGCACGGCTCTTGCGAAATTTCTCATAAAATTTCGCTACAATTAGGATTATCAAAAATGACGGCAGGACAACTCCGAGTGTAGCACAGACAGCCCCGAACACGCCGCCGGTGCGAATGCCGACAAATGTTGCCATATTGATCGCAAGCGGCCCCGGTGTGCTTTCACTCACAGCAATGAAGTCCACTACCTCAGCCTGTGTGAGCCAGCCGTGATGCTCGACTTCGCTTTGGATCAGAGGAAGCATTGCATAACCGCCGCCGAACGTGAACGTCCCGATCTTCAGAAAGGTCAGAAACAGTTCAATCCATATCATCGTTCTGCCCCTTTCTGAATAACAGCGACCACACAAGCCCGAATACCGCACAGCCGATGATGACAAAGACCGCATCTATTTTCAGAAAAGCTGTCAGCACCAATGCCGCTGCCATGATAACATAGGAAACAGCGTGTTTTTTAGTCGCCATGAACATGGTATATACCGCTTTGAGTATCAATGCAAGAACACCTGCACGAATCCCCATAAAGGCATACTGCACAGCTTTTGACTCCTGAAATGCTTTCAGAACAAAGGAGATCGCGGATATTATCAGAAACGACGGCAGGACAACGCCGAGCGTTGCGCAGACAGCACCGAGTGTTCCAGCGGTACGGCTGCCTACAAAGGTAGCAGCGTTGATCGCCACCGGACCCGGTGTTGATTCTGCTATCGCAACAACTTCAAGTATATCATCCTCATTCAGCCATCGTTTATTATCACAGACCTCACGCTGTATCAGCGGTATCATCGCATAACCGCCGCCGAAGGTAAATGTTCCGATCTTCATAAAGGTCAGGAACAGATCAAGGTTTTTGTTCATAGGATCACCCTGAATATTATACCACAATGATAGATTAGTGTCAATCTTCAACTGCTTGCAAAGCAGACAGTTCTTATGCTTACTACCGCCATCCTGATTATAGTAGGTTACATTTACAGCTTGGTATGTCACTCGTAACAGCACGAGCCTGCGGAGTGTAAAACTAACCGCCTGAAAAGAAAAGACCTGAGAAGTGCTTGTGTGAGCAAATCTCAGGTCTTTGTGAGTTATTCAGTTCCAAAAGAGTATGCTGTCATTGTGGCGCGCGCCATAATGATGATATGGACTTGTACGGAACGGTTTGCAGGTGCGCCAATAGATTACAGCCATTTGATTGACATGATCGCAAATTGAGTCTATGCAGAGCTTGTTGAACTCGTCAGAGAACTCGGCGGAGTGAATATCGCCTACACGAAGGTTATAAATAATATCAAAGATCATTTTTTACAAAAATGACAGCTAAATATTTAAAATAGGTAATAGAAACGTAACTATTGCGTAAAGTATTTAGATGTGCTATAATATAAATTGGTATATTATGTAAAACGGAGGCGAGGCAGATGTCATCGGAAGAAAAGGCAAGACAGACCATAGACTACAAGCTTGAACAATCTGGCTGGATTTTACAGGATATGTCTGAACTGAATATCCACGCGTCTCTCGGTGTTGCTGTCAGATAATTTCCGACAAGCACCGGAGAGGTTGACTATGCCCTGTTTGTTGACGGAGAGCCGGTCAGTGTCATTGAAGCAAAACGTGATGATTCCGGTGAGTCTATAACAAGTGCTGAGGAACAATCCTCACGTTATGCCGAAAGTACATTCAAGTGGGTCGCTCCCGGATATAAAATAAGATTCGTGTATGAGGCTACTAGCAAGCTCACACGTTTTACAGATTACAATGATATAAAGTACAGGTCAAGAACAGTATTCTCGTTCCACCGTCCGGAAACGCTGCAATATCTGCTGCTGCAGCCGGATACCATAAGAAACAATATGAAGCGCTTCTATATTATAACCTTCCAGCCAAATCTAATGGGGATAGTTCAATCCCCTCCGCCCGATAGAAATATACACCGGTCGGAATTTTCAAAAACAAAAGTAATACAGCCCACAATCGGCTTATCTGCGCCGTTTGTGTGCTGTATATACTTTTTGTCTTGTAAAGATGGTGCGCCTGACGGGATTCGAACCCACCGCACGCAGCGTCGGAGGCTGCTGCTCTATCCAAATGAGCTACAGACGCATATAAGCGGCAGTGTTTAACTGCCACTTATTATTATATCACATTTTTTATGATAATGCAAGCATTTTTTCAACAGTTGCAAATTTAACGCTGTTGCAGAATATATCCATTGCCTTCTGGAGTTCTTCCTCGGAGGGATAGGTGGGAGCAATACGGATATTGTTGTCATAGGGATCATTGCCGTAGGGGTAGGTAGCGCCTGCACCGGTAAGAACAACTCCCGCGTCCTTGCAGAGTTCGACAATGCGCTTTGCTGTGCCGTCGAAACCTGTGAACGAGATGAAGTATCCGCCTTTGGGAGCGTGCCAGCCGCCGATAGCATGAGGTGCTATCTCGCGGTTGAGCGTATCAAGTACGATCCTGAACTTCGGTGCAATAATTGCGCGGTGCAGTTCCATGTGCTTGACCATTCCGTTGAAGTCCTTGAAGAAGCGGACATGACGGAGCTGGTTAAGCTTATCAAAACCTATGGTCTGATATGTCATCTTGCTCTTGATGTAGTCTATATTCTCCTTGCTTGCACCTATGCACGCGACACCTGCGCCGGGGAAGCTTACCTTTGAGGTAGAAGCGAACATCAGTACCATGTTCTCATTGCCGGTTTTCTTGCACTCGTCAAGCAGGTTGAGAACTACATCGTGATCGTCGGTGAGGTGATGTATGCAGTACGCGTTGTCCCAGTAAATGCGGAAATCGTCGGCTTTGGGTTTAAGTGCGGCAAAACGTTTTACAACCTTGTCGGAATATGAAATGCCTGTGGGATTGGAGTAGGTGGGTACGCACCAGATACCCTTGATCTCTTCGTCCTCGGAGACGAGCTTTTCAACCATATCCATGTCGGGACCGTCGTTGAGATAAGGAACGGTTATCATCTCTATGCCGAGGCTCTGACAGATAGCGAAATGTCTGTCATAACCCGGGGCAGGGCAAAGGAACTTGACTTTATCGTTTCTGCTCCAAGGCTTTTTTCCGCCCGGTACGCCAAGAAGCATCGCCATCATTATGGTATCATACATAAGCTGGAGACTGGAGTTGCCGCCGACAATGATCTCGTCCATACCTACGCCGAGCATGGGACGCAAAAGTTCCTTGGCTTCCGGGATACCGTCAAGCACTCCGTAGTTGCGGCAGTCTGTTCCGTCAGCTGCAAGACAGTCCCCGAGATCGTCTTTGAGCATTTCCTCGGAAAGTTTAAGCTGAGCGGGAGCCGGCTTTCCTCTTGCCATATTGAGTTTAAGACCCTGAGCCTTGTAGTTTTCATGTTCTTTCTGAAGTTCCTTCAGAAGCTGTTGAAGCTGTTCCATAGATAGATCCTTATACATTTTATTCCTCCGACAAAAGTGTAATATGTTGTTTAATAATTATATTATACACTTCCTGCCGAAAATTGCAAGTTGTTTTTCTGCTTCCTGCAAAAAATCCTTTAACTTTTGTGGAAAATAACTATTGAATGGACTTTTACGGCATAATTACTGTTCAAGATATTCATCAATTGTTGAACCCGGTTCAAGCTGATATGTAACTTCCGTCTCACCCTCAGCGTTTGTGATGATGTTTACGCGTATCATGACCATGCAGCCCTCGACTGCCTTGATAGGTATAAGAGAGTTTTTCTTGATATCAAAAGTGTACTGCAGAACAACACTTCCGGTGGTTCCTTCAAAGGTCATCTTGACGCTGCCATAGTCGTTGAGTTCTACCATCATTCCGGTTCCGGAATCGTTTTTGAGTATTGCTTCGTTCACGGTACGGTTAAGACTGTCGGTGCCGACAGCCTCGGCCTCGGTGATAGAAATACCGGTTGACATAACTTCAAGTCTGAGGTTGTCCATACAGTAATCCGCGTCTTTTTGTCCGGGCGCAAGTTCCTGAACTGCCGACAGATCCATGTATATCTCGTCTTTTTTTACAGACGGACGGTAGGTAACAATATGGAAAGCGGGGTAGAACTGGGGAATACCGGCATCGAGCGCGGCGGCGAGAACGTCCTCCTCTGAAAACTCCAGCATCAGCAGGCTGTCAACCTTTTCGTTGAAAGCGTCGATATCTATATCCGAGCTGTACAGGCGTTTTATGGAGTATTTTCCGTCGCCCTCGTTATGCTCAACATCGGAAACGTAAGTGATCTCTTTCACGGTGATCTCATTGTAAACAAAGTAGCCTACTATTCCGACAACGAGCAGTATCAGCATTACTATTACTGCTTTTTTCATTTTAAGTCGATTCCTTTTTAAGTGCTTTGGTCAGATGCAGTACAGGTTGGTGTCCCAAGCGGGAACGTATGGGTGATGACGCAGATAGAACCGGTATTCCGGATTTATCTCGTTTATCAGCAGAGGGAGTTCCACAAGGTCGCCTGTTCTGTGATACAGAGAAACAATAAGTCTCGGCTTATACTTCCGTATGGTCTGTTCCGAACCGAGCAGCGCTTCCCGCTCACTGCCCTCAACATCGTATTTTATAAGAGTTGCGGGCTTTCCGTCAAGCAGGGTATCAACGGTTATCGCTTCTGTCTCTATGCCGCGCCCGCGGGTCTGTCCGGAATTGCCTGCGGACAGGGAAGAGCTTCTTCCCGCTTTGTTATAGAATGTGAGCGTAGTGTCGGTGTTCCACGCTGCGGCATTCTTTGCGGTCAGAAGAGCCGCGCTTATATAATAAAGCCGTCTGCGAAGTTTGGAAAAGCTGCGTCTGTCGGGTTCAAGAGCATAGATCTTTTTGAATTTCTTTCCGGTGTATTTCAGAAACTCCTCGACAGTATCGCCGTTGTACGCGCCGAGATCAACGTATGTTTCATCGGTGCCGATGTTCAGAAGCTCAAACGCTTCCTGTTTTGATGTCTCGCAGCTTCTGAGTATTCCGATGTCACCGGTTATGCGGTACTTCATGATAAGATCGAGACAGTTCCGTGAGGGATCGTCCGCAAGCAGGGATTTAAGCTGCATCAGCTCGAATTCGTGATCGGAGATGTAGTCGCTGTCAAACAGCCCGTCTCCCACAACCGGAACATCGGGTGCATAAGTCTCATATTTTCTGCGGATCATGTCGATCCTGTCAAGTACCTCCGGCAGGGCAGAGCCGAAACAGATCACAACAATGAAATCCCCGTAAAGCTCCTCGATCTCCGAAAGCTTCTTTACCCGGAATCCTCTGAAACTGTGACCTCTTACAAATTCGTCGCTTGCCATGAAATCGGCGGGCTTGATGCCGTACCTGTCCATAATGTTCAGGATCTTTTCCGCGCCGTCGCCCATGCCGTACATTATGATAGGCTTTTTTGTTTCCGACAGAGCCGTCCACACATCCACAGCGGGATTGCGGCTCTCCGGAACGCTGTTTATTTCTTCCATCTGCTGTTTACCTGCTTTGTGATTATTCGACAGTTACCGATTTTGCAAGGTTTCTCGGTTTGTCAACGTCATTTCCTCTGAGTACGGAAGCGTAGTATGCTATGAGCTGGAGCGGAACAACTGCTACCAGTGGCATGAGCATATCGTCGGCAGCCGGGATCTCTATGATCTCGTCGGCACTTTCGGCGTCGATAGCGGTACCTTTCGGGCAAACCGCAATAACGTACGCGCCTCTCGTCTTGACTTCTCGCATATTGCTTATGGTCTTTGCAAGCAGTTCACGCTGAGTTGCGACAGCGATAACCGGCATACCGTCATCTATGAGCGAGATCGTACCGTGTTTAAGTTCGCCTGCCGCATAGCTTTCGGAGTGAATGTAAGAGATCTCTTTCAGCTTCAGCGAACCCTCCATGCTGAGAGCGTAGTCGAGACCGCGTCCGATGTACAGCAGACTGTCGGCACCGATAAGTCTCGAAGCAGCCTTGCGGTAGGGGTCGAGGTCGCTGATGCAGTCGGATATAAGATCCGGTATCTCTTCAAGCTTTTTCACAAGCGTGCGGCATTCGTCCTCACTGATCGCTCCTCTTGCCAGCGAAACTCTGAAAGCCAGCAGATACATGAATGCGCTCTGTACCATGTAGGCTTTGGTAGAAGCAACGGAGATCTCGGGTCCCGCATAGGTGTACATGACCATTTTTGCTTCGCGGGCGATAGAAGAACCTACAACGTTCACAAGTGCAAGTGTATCGGCTCCCACTTCATTTGCAAGCTCCAGCGCGGCTTTGGTATCGGCAGTCTCTCCGGACTGGGATACTATCACAACAAGATCATCTGATTTGAGCAGCGGGTTGCGGTATCTGAATTCCGATGCGATATCCACGATAACGGGGGTTCTCGCCAGTGATTCGATGATGTATTTACCGATCATGCCCGCGTGCATAGCCGAACCGCAGGCGATGATATATATGTGGTGATAGTTTCTGAGCATCTCGTCGGTCAGCCCGCATTCCTCGAAGCAGGGAAGACCGTCTTTGATGCGCGGGGAAACGGTTTTTTTCACAGCGGAGGGCTGTTCATGGATCTCTTTGAGCATGAAATGCTCGAATCCTCCCTTTTCCGCTTCGGAAACGTCCCATGTCGCGGTCTGTATCTGCTTTGTAAGCTTGTTTCCGTGCAGATCGCAGAAAGAAACGCCGTCAGCGCGTATAGACGCGATCTCGCCGGTCTCGAGCAGGTAGTATTCCTTCGTATATTCCAGAAGCGCGGTCATATCGGAAGCAATGAACATCTCACCGTTTCCGGAGCCGACGATCAGCGGGCTGTCCTTGCGCACCGCATAGATCATATCCGGGTAATCCTTGAACATTATGCCGAGAGCGTATGCGCCCTCGATGTCGGTAACGGCTTTCGATATCGCTTCGATCGGGTTGCCGGTGTAGTAGTAATCGAGCAGCTTCGCTACAGTTTCCGTGTCTGTCTCGCTCTCAAAGTTATAGCCTTTGTCGATTAGAAAACTTTTGAGCTTTCTGTAGTTTTCGATTATTCCGTTATGTACTATTGTAATGCGGCTGTTGCCGATCGGGTGACTGTTGATATCGCTCGGCTCACCATGCGTCGCCCAGCGTGTATGTCCGATACCGGTCACAGCATCGAGTTTTCCGGTTTCGGCAAGTTTTGATTCAAGTCCCTCGCTGATCTTGCCTTTGGCTTTGATCGTTTTTATACTTCCGTTTTCAATGACAGCGATCCCGGCACTGTCGTAACCGCGGTATTCAAGCTTTTTCAGAGAATTGACAAGAATATCTCTGCACTCTCTTCTTCCGGTGTAACCAACTATTCCGCACATAAGTGATCTATCCTTTCAGATATAAAATTTTATATTTACAGTTAATATTACGCAAAAATACATATTAATTATATCATACAGTAATCATTTTTGCAACCTTTTTTTGAAAAATAACATAAATATAAGTAAAAAAATGCTCTCCCGGGTTCCGGGAGAGCAGATATACTGAGTTATGAAACCTTTCTGATAATTGCCTGAATGAGATTTGCGATCTGCGGTTTGGAGAACTGGTCATCGGCACCTACGCTGAGTCCCTTGCGCTTCATGGTTTCGTCAATAAGGGACGAGAACAGGAATACAGGTATCTGTTTGAGGTTCTCATCGGACTTTATCAGCTTTGTGAGTCTGTGACCGTCCATCTGCGGCATCTCGATATCGCTTACGACAAGACCGATGTAATCACGGACGTTATCTCTGCCCGAGAATGACGAGATATAATTCCATGCCTCAAGTCCGTTGGAGAAAGAAGCGATATTGTGGAAACCGGCGTCGGTGATAGCATTTACAACAAGCTGGTTCAGGAAAGGTGAGTCCTCGGCAATAACTATCTTTGTATCGAATCTCGTATCGCGTGTGGATTCAACATGATCCATACCCGACATATCGAGAGACGCGGAGCAGTTGAGATCGGAAATGATCTTCTCGAAGTCGAGGATAACTATGATCCTGCCCTCTATCTTGGCGATACCGGTAGCGATACCCGCCTGACTGTTGTTGGCAACTGTCGGCGGCTTTTCTATGCTGCTCCAGCTTATGCGCTGAATACCCTTTACACTTGTTACATGGAATGCTATGTCGAGTCCGTTGAACTCACAGAGAATAAGAAGTCCTTCGTTGCCTTCGGGAAGCTTCTTTCCCAGCACCTTATGAAGATCGACGACCGTAATGATCTTGTCACGCGGCATGAACAGACCTTCGATCTCATCGGGCGCAGCCGGCATCGGAGTTACCTCACGATATGTCATTATTTCTTCAACCTTGGCGATATTGATACCGTAATCCTCATCACCTACAAAGAATTCGAGCAGTTCAAGCTCATTGGTTCCGCTTTCAAGCAATATATTTGTTTCCATAGTTCTGCCTTTCCATACTTATGCTATGACATACCATAGTTCTGTAAAAATATTATACATCTTTTTGTCTTTAAAATCAATAGTTTAAGTGAAAATTTAACAAAACGACATATTCAACAATATGTTTTTGGTAATTTTGAACAAATTCAAGTGTTATTGTCAATAATCGTAGCGGCTGCCGCCGACAAACTCACGCACAAGGGAGTTCAGCGGAACGAGATCCATGTCCATGCCGTCTATCTCGGTAAGAAACTCTTCCAGATCCCTGAACGGCTCATAGTTCGCGTATGTATCACGCACGGAAAGCAGTTCGTCAAGAATGATCGGTTTGTAAACCGCAGGCTCATAGGCAATAAAGGTGTCTATATCAAACATAGCCTTGCCCTTGTACGGCATTATGAAGCGTTCCTCGCCGCGCTGCACCCATTTGAAGAAGTCGAGGGTCTCGGAGATGCCGCGTCCTCTGAAAAGCTTGTCGCGGACTATGCGGCGCATAAGTCTTACTTTCGACGGGTGGAGCAGATCGCTCTCGTCGTTTTTGAGACGTGTTCTGACGCTGACGTAAACGGTTGTCGCGTGTTCGCCGATAGTACCTGTGATCTCAGGATTAAGGGCGTGAATACCCTCCAGAATGACGAATTCGCCGTGCTTACGGCGCAGAGTCTTACCCTTGTTTCTTGTCTGGGTAGCGAAATCGAAAGTCGGCATTTCTACTTCCTCGCACTTCCAGAACATTTCAAGGTGCTTATTCAACAGATCCATGTCAAGGCGCTTAGGACTTTCGAGATCCACTCTTCCGTCCTCGTCAACCTCATTGCCGGGATCCCCTATAGGTCTGAAATAGTTGTCCATGGAAACCGGGTGAACGACTTTTCCCGCGTTTTCAAGCATTGTGGCAAGCCGCAGCGCGGTAGTGGTCTTTGCGGAACCGGAAGGACCGGAAATGAGAATGATAGGCAGGTGATGCTCGCGGTCAAGAATGTGGTCAGCCACGTTCCTGATCTCGTTGCGGTAGTTTTCTTCCGCTTTCTCAATGAATTCAGCAGGGGAGTTCTTAACCGAATTGTTGAGTTCGTTCAGAGTAAGAAATTTCATGTACAGCAGCTCCTTTATATATGTTTTATAAGTAATTCTTCTATACCCGTAAGGTCATCGCAAACCGCCGAAATATACTGCATAAGTCCCTTATCCGGCTGGGTGAGATCCGGGACCATTACCGTGAAGCAGCCCGCTGTGTGAGCGGATATAACACCGTTTGGTGAATCCTCGACAGCTATGCACTCTGCGGGAGACAGACCAAGCTGTTCAGCTGCATAAAGGTATATGTCCGGACGGGGCTTTCCCCATTCCACCATTGAAGCGCATACGATGCGGTCGAAGCACCCGTCAAGCCCCGCGGTTTTCAGCAGTTTTCCTGCTCGTTCCGTGTCTGTGGCGGTAGCTATTGCCCGCATATACCCATGTTCGCCGAGGAACGCGAGAAGCTCTGCCGCACCCGGCTTGGTTTCCACGCCGTACCTGTCAATGTGTTCCTGCATAAGCTTCATTCTGCACGAACGAAGTTCCTTGTAGTCGCATTCATCTCCGAACCATTCCGTGAACAAAGGCTGCACAAGCCGGTGAGTGAGACTGCGGAGCGTGAGAGCCTGAGCGGGCGACATTTCGTATCCGTACTGTGCCGCCGCTTCCCGCCAGTATCGAAACAGCAGTTTCTCGGTATCAAGCAGCGTGCCGTCAAGGTCGAAAATGACGGCTCTGATCCCCGACAGATCGTGATTATCAGTAAGCATAGCTGTTTTCCAGTCTTGTGATGTTTTTGATAGAGTGTATCGTGGAAGTGTTCTTAGATTTCGATAATGTGTACACCATTGTTTTCTGCGAGCTTACCTCAAATTCGATACCCTCAACGGTAAGCGCGGAAGGGGGGATATAATCCACAGTAACGGTGTAAAGCTCGCCGACATTGGAAACATCCGTGATCCTCGGTGAATAGGCGGTGTAGTGCGGGTTTATCGGAACAAGATAGGAGTTGGTATCTTCAACGTAAGTGAAAGTGATATCCATAGTTCCGACTGTCTGATGCTCGATCTTGACAGAGTTGCCGAAAATCGAACGTACAGAGTACTCCACATCAATCGCGGGAACGTACATATATGTGTTATAAAGCTTTTCGTAGTTTGTGTTGTCGCCGGTGAGTATGATCCTCCATATCGCGGATTCAATTACGATCGTAGGCGGAAGTTCATCAACGGTATCACAGTCCGGCGGATCTACACATACAACAGGGTACAGAAAAAGCGCAAGTTCGTTTTTCAGGTCGGTCCTGTTGGCAATGTCGGAAATGACCCTGACGCTGTAACTTACGGTGGAGATAATGCCGATAATTGACATTATGATGACGAATACAGCGAAGATCAGATAAAACTTATTCGGGCGTGATACAGGTAAGGCTTCCTCCGCCGCCGGGGATTCCTGTTCTCCGGCATCGTCTTTCTCGATCTCGTCAGCATCGGCTTCGAGTGCTTTGCTGAATCCCTCCGTAAAGCTTTCTTCGGACTGATCGGCGGGTTTTGAGCGGGGAATGAATTCCTTTACATCACTTTCTTCGGGTTCCTTTTCGGCGGGAGATGTTTCCGGTTCCGGCTGAGCGGTGCCGGGAACGGGTCTGAGGTCACGGGGAGTTGCGGCTTTAAGCTCTTTTTCCGCTTTTTCCTGTTCCGCGGCGCGAAGGCGTTCAGCCATGCGCTGTTCAGCTTCGGCAGCCTTTCGTTCATATTCTGCGAGAATAGACTCGCTGTCGGAGACTTCCGGAGATTCTTCCTCGATATTCAGCTGTTTATTAAGTTCTTCTGCTGCTATTTCACCCGGCTGTCGGCTGTGACGCTTCTTGTTTTTCTTCTTTGCAGACATTGCTTCTCCTTATCTGACCTGTCCGCAGCCGCTTATCAGGTATTTATAGGTAGTAAGTTCCTTAAGTCCCATAGGTCCTCTCGCGTGGAGCTTCTGTGTCGAGATGCCTATTTCCGCGCCCAGTCCGAACTCAAATCCGTCGGTGAAGCGTGTGCTTGCGTTCACATAAACTGCCGCGGCATCAATGCTTTTTTGGAATTTCCTTGCATTGTTCAGGTTTATTGTAACTATGCACTCACTGTGTTTTGTTCCGTAACGGTTGATGTGTTCGATCGCTTCGTCAATGCCCGATACCGTCTTTACAGCGAGAACATAGTCGTTGAATTCGGTAGCATAGTCCTCCTCGGTGGCGAGCCTTTCGGTCTGCATAAACTTAGCGCAGATCTCATCGCCGTAGATCTTCACCTTTCCGTTCCATTTCGCGTTCAGAGCGGTGTAGAACTGTTCCGCCACGTCCTTGTGGACAAGTACAGTCTCTATCGCATTGCAGACGCTCGGACGCTGCGTTTTGGCATTGTCGGTTATCTCTACAGCCATGTCTATATCGGCGAACCTGTCAACGTAAACGTGGCAGTTCCCCTCGCCGGTCTGTATTACCGGGATAGTTGCGTTTTTCTTTACAGAGTGTATGAGTCCGCCGCCGCCGCGCGGGATAAGAACGTCGATGTACCTGTCGGCTTTCATCAGCTCTCCCGCAACTGCGCGCGAAGTGTCAACCACAAGCTGTACAGCGTCCTCCGGCAGTCCTGCTTCCGACAGCGCGGAACGCATGATCCCCACAAGGCACTTGTTGGAGTAGATAGCGTCGCTGCCTCCGCGGAGTATGCAGACGTTTCCGGATTTTAAGCACAGTGCCGCCGCGTCAACGGTAACGTTCGGGCGGGATTCAAAGATTATGCCGATAACGCCCAGCGGGACGCGGATCTTCTCAACTTTCAGCCCGTTCGGGAGTTCTTCGCCGCCGATGATCTCATTGATCGGGTCTTTCAGTTCCATGACCTGCCTTACGCCTTCGCTCATGCCGCCGATACGCGCTTCCGTGAGAGTGAGACGGTCTATCATTGCTTCCGACATACCGTTTATCTTTGCGTTCTCAATATCACGGCTGTTTTCCCGGATAATGGTATCTTTGTTTTCAAGCAGCTTGTCCGCGATCTTTGCAAGCGCGTTGTTTTTCTGTTTTGTGCCGATGTCGGTCATTGCCGCTTCTGCCTTTTTTGCGGCAGTTCCGAGTTCATCTATATAGCTCATTGTTCATATCCTTTCATTTGCTGTACAAGTCGAACACTGTACATTTTGCCGTCCCGTCAAAGATCCCGTAAAGCTTTTCCGGGTCATCGCCGTTGATTATTACTGTCGGTATTCCGTTCTCGCCGGCTATAGATGCCGCTTCAAGCTTTGTTATCATACCGCCGCTGGCAAGATCGCTGCCTTTCTGCTTTGCGGAGCTTATCAGCTCGTCTGTAAGCTTGTTTACTACAGGTATAAACTTTGCTTCAGGGTCTGAGGGGTTTCGATCGTATAATCCGTCAACGTCGGTGAGGATAACCAGCAGATCCGCTTCGCAAAGCTGAGCCATAACAGCGGAAAGGGTGTCGTTCTCGTCAAAATCGAGCTGTTCGATCGAAACGGTATCGTTTGCGTTGATGATAGGTACGATGTTCATTTCCAGCAGCCGGTGCAGGGTGTTGAACGCGTTTTCGTGGCGGGTCTTGTTGCTTATCACATCACGGGTGACAAGAAGCTGTGCGACTGTGTGGTTGAACTTTGAGAACTCCCGGTCGTAGATGTTCATAAGTTCGCACTGACCGATCGCCGCGCAAGCCTGTTTGGTGGGAATATCCTCCGGGCGCTTCGGAAGTCCCGCACGTCCGACTCCTATCCCGACAGCGCCTGATGTTACGAAGATAATGTCGCGTCCCTCATTTTTTAGATCCGACATTACTTCGATAAGCTTCCTTACGCGCCTGATGTTGAGATTGCCGGTTTTGTAGCATAGCGTAGAGGTCCCTACTTTTATGACCACACGCTTTGAATTTTTGATTTTGTCCATTTTATGTTCCTCACATTATGTATATCAATGTACATATTTATATTATTATATCAAAAAACAAGCATAATTGCAATAGTGAAATGAGAAAAATTTAATGATAGCTGAACAAATTCAGCATAAGTAAACCTGAATACTATTTTTTTGACAATTTTTATTGACAAATCGTTTCATGTATTGTATAATATAAAAGTATCAAATGTGATCTCCGTTTATTCCGGGGATAGTGCGGAAAGGATTTGTATTATGGCAGTAGTAAACTCAATGGAGAACATCGTACAGGTCGCATTGGACGAGCTTTTGAAAGAAGACCCGGAGTGCTGCACCTGCGAGCATTGTATGAACGATATGATGTGTCTGGCGCTGAACGCACTTCCTCCGAAGTATGTCAGCTCGGAGAAAGGCGCGCTCTTCTCGAAGATCAGCAACGCAATGGCTCAGCAGCGTTCGATAGATGTCCGTGTTGCGTGCATAAACGCTCTTGAGTTTGTAAAGGGACACCCTCATCACCCCAAAAAGGACGGCTGACGGTAAAGAAAGCTCTAATCAATATAAAAACGGTGTGGATCAGGGTTCACACCGTTTCTTCGTTTATCAGCTTATCGAGAAGTTCCGCCGCGTCGGTAACACAGCCTCTGCATGAACGCAGCGGTTTTCCGGTAAGCGAACCTTTCAGTTCTTTGCACACAACCGATCGGTTCATCTCTGTAAATTCATGCTCAAACCGCTGTTTTAGCTCGTCGGATCTGTCGCCGAACTTCCTGTCTATAACATATTCGGCTGCAAGCACAGCACCGCATTTTCCAATTTTCCCTCCGGCAAAAGGCATTGATGCGGTCTTTGCCTCCTGCGCTGTCAGCCCGGCTTCATCGCAGAATGCGCACAAAACCGATGCCGAACACGAAAAGAAGTTTTTGTGGTTGTTCACAGCCTTTTCCGCATTGGTCATATATTCGTCTCACTTTCTGTTAATCTGCCGAAACGTCGTCTATTATGGCGCGGAGTTCCTCGACGCCCTCGCCGGTCTCAGCCGAAAACTCGATCATCGTTATGTCCTCTGCACAGGGGATCTCCGTGAGAAACGCTTTTCTGCGCGCCTCGCGCTCCTTTTTTTTTAGCTTATCCGCTTTCGTAAGCACTACAACAAACGGGATCCCGCTGTCTATCAGAAAGTTTATCATGGTGATATCGTCGGCAGTCGGTTTGTGGCGGAAATCCACAAGCTGAAACACAAGCGCAAGCTCGCGTTCGTCGTGCAGATATCCCTCGATCAGCTCTGCCCAGCGTTTTTTCTCACTCTGTGAGACTTTCGCGTAGCCGTATCCCGGCAGATCAACGATGTAGATGCTGTCAACGGAAAAGAAGTTTATGGTTGAAGTCTTGCCGGGAGTCGCGCTCACTCTTGCAAGCGATTTCCGGTTCAGCAGTTTGTTTATAAGCGAGGACTTGCCCACGTTGGAGTGTCCCGAAAACGCGAATTCCGGCCTGTCGGAGCGCGGTATCTGCTTGAAAAGTCCGTATGACGCGGTAAATTCGGCTTTATTGTAGTTCATTCCGTATTTCCTCTTTTATGCGTTTTCCCCTGTCGCAGGGCAGGGGAAACGTATTATTGGTTAGTTTTTATGCCTCTGCGGCAGAGCTTTTCCGATGCCCGTCAGTTTTCCCGGCGGGTCTGCCGCGGGTTTTCTTGGCTTTCGGGGCAGCAGGGAATACAAGCGCGTTATCCAGCACGGTCTGTATCTTCTCCGCGGGAATGAAGCGGACATTGTTTTTTACAGTCTCGTCTATCTCGTCAAGATCCGGTTCGTTTTCTTTCGGAATGATAACAGTCTTGACGCCAGCCTTGTATGCGGCCATAGATTTTTCCTTCAGACCGCCGATAGGCAGCACTTTTCCGTGGAGCGTGATCTCGCCGGTCATAGCAATATCCCGCTTTACCGGCATACCAGAAAGTGCCGAGACAAGCGCGGTGGTCATAGTGACACCCGCTGACGGACCGTCTTTCGGGACTGCACCCTCAGGAGCGTGGATGTGCAGATCCTTGTTTTTGTAAAACTCCGGGTCAATGTGGTATTTTGAAGCAATACTGCGGACAAGGCTTACGGCGATCTTGCTGGATTCTTTCATTACATCGCCCAGAGAGCCGGTGACTTCGACCTTTCCGTCGCCCTCCATTACAATGACTTCAAGAGGCATTGTAACGCCGCCGACAGAAGTCCATGCAAGTCCGGTGACGATACCTGTCTCGTCGGTTTTGGAAATAGTCTCGGGCAGATACTTGCGTGTACCGAGGAAATCCTTGATATTGACGTCTGTAACGGAGACCGACGCTTCACCGGCAACTATGCGCTTTGCCGCTTTTCGGCAGACCGCGGCTATCTTCTTTTCAAGCCCGCGCACTCCGGCTTCTCTTGTATAGCCGTCAATTATTGCGTAAACCGCCTTGTCGCTGATCTTCAGAGTCTTTCGTGTTTCGCCGTGCTTTTTGAGCTGTTTGGGGACAAGATGCTTTTTGGCAATATTGAATTTTTCCTCGCGGGTATAGCTTGAAAGCTCGATCACTTCCATACGGTCCAGCAGGGGAGCCGGGATCGTGTCGGTAGTGTTGGCTGTGGTAATGAACAGCACGTCACTGAGATCTATCGGTATCTCAAAGTAATGATCGGTAAAGGTGGAGTTCTGTTCCGGATCAAGTACCTCCAGCATTGCGGAGGAGGGATCGCCCTTATAGTCGCTGCCCATTTTGTCTATCTCGTCAAACAGTATGACCGGGTTCATGCACTTTGCCTGCTTGATCGCGTTTACGATACGTCCCGGCATTGCGCCGACGTATGTTTTTCTGTGACCGCGGATCTCCGCTTCATCGCGCACGCCGCCCAGCGATACTCTTGCGTAGTGGCGTCCGAGCGCGTCGGCTATCGAGCGTCCGACGGAGGTCTTGCCGACTCCGGGAGGTCCCACAAGGCAGATGATCTGGCTCTTTATATCGGGATTGAGTTTTCTTACGGAAATGATCTCAAGTATGCGCTCCTTGACCTTTTTAAGTCCGTAGTGGTCTTTTTCAAGCTGTTTTTCGGCTTTCGCAAGGTCAATGGTGTCTGTCGTATAAGTGTTCCACGGCATTTCGAGTATGGAGTCGAGATAGGTCTTGATAAGTCCGTATTCCTGTGAGGAGGGAGATACCTTGGTCATTTTGTTGACTTCACGGAGCAGCTTTTCCTCCGTTTCCTCGGAGAATCCCAATTCCTGGATCCTCTCGGCATAGTCGTAGGAGTCGTCCTCGTATTCGTCGGCTCCTCCGAGTTGTCTGGAAATGGCTTTCATCTGTTCGCGGAGTATGTATTCGCGCTGATTGTTGTCAATGGAATCTCTTATATTCTCGCTGATCTCCGCCTCGAAACGAAGTACCTTGATCTCCTCGGTAAGCATTTCGATCAGCTTCTTTACACGCTTTTCCAGTCCGTTCGTTTCGAGAAGTACCTGCTTGTTCTCGGTTTTTAAGAAGATGTTGAAGATGATAAGATCAAAGAGTTTTTTGAGATTATGCTCCCCCTCCACCATTCCGAGAAGTTCGTCGGGGATCTTCGGAACAAGGGAGGAATACTCGGTGAAAAGCATTTTAAGCGTTCTTTCGTATGCGTAGGAAAGCGAGTCGTCAAGCTCGCCGCCGCGTTCGCTGATCTCTGTGATATCTGCGACCGTGTATGTGTCAAAGTCGGAGATACTGTTGATCTTTGCGCGGTACATACCCTGTACAAGCACACGCGTCACCTTGTCCGGAGTTTTGAGTATCTGCCGTATTTCGGCAACAACACCGACTTTGAAAAGATCGTCCTTGTGAGGATCCTCATTGTCGTATTCCTTTTGTGTAACAAGAAAAATATGCTTATCCGACAGACTTGCGGTTTTTACAGCTTCCACGAATTTCGGTCTTGTAACATCGAAATTCAGCACCATGCCCGGAAAAACCACCAGCCCCCTCATGGTAAGCATCGGCAGCTTGTGTTTTAATGCTGACGGCATATAGATCATCCTTTCGGTTTGTTCATGCTCTTTTTTTATAGTGTAACATTTATTATACAATATTGTTCGGACAAATGCAATAGTTTTTTTGAGAAAAACATCTGAAAAATTCTTGTATTATATCCGGAAAATCCCGCTCGTTCGTGCTTTTGCAAAGCATGAACGGTCATACTGTTATGTACGGTCTGATCTTCTCAAAGGACTTTTCGCCGATACCGTTCACGTTGATGAGTTCCTCGGGGTAGAGGAATCCGCCGTTAGTCTCGCGGTAATCAATTATCCTCTCCGCTGTGGCATCTCCCACGCCGCTTAGAGTTTTAAGCTCTTCGGCTGTGGCGGTGTTTATATTGACTATCCTGTCCGCCGGAACGATATCGGTGCCGCGGGTCATAGCTTTCGCGTCCACATACGAGTTCTGCTCACCTATCGTGGTGAAGCAGTAAATACCTGCGCATACCGCGAGATACACCGATATCAGCAAGCAGATGATGATCGTGATCCTGCGTTCTCCGGAGCCGGGATCGGATACGTTCTTTTCAGCTTTGTTCATGGAGTATAACCTTTCCGTAATGTCAGGTTTTATTGTTGTTATATTCTGGCTTTGGCTGTCTCCGCCGCCTCAGGCAGGGGAGAACATAATGTGTCCCTTTGATAACCGATCGTATATCGGCAAAATAATAATGTATTCGCTGAGACACATTATATTATATCACGTTTTATAGATTTCTGCAACTTTTTATTCAAAATACCTAAAAATTTATCTGTAATTTTGTCAGAATAAGCATTGTGTAAACGATTACTTTATGCTATAATAGGGAACAGTAATTTTGCGGTATCTGCCGCAGTGGGAGGAATACATTATGCCAAATCCATATCTTCCGTCATGGGAGTATATTCCCGACGGGGAACCGAGAGTATTCGGAGACAGGATCTATATCTACGGGTCGCATGACCGGAACGGCTGCGACAAGTTCTGCGACTACAGACTGAAAGTATGGTCAGCACCGGTGAATGACCCGAACAACTGGGTATGCCACGGCACAGCGTTCGCCACCCGAGCTTTCCGTGAACACCCGTCGGACGTTGACTGGACGGATAATGAACTGTACGCGCCCGATGTTGTGGAGAAGGACGGGAAGTATTATCTGTTCGCGTACATTGTCGGTGCAAAGGGCTGTGTTGCTGTAAGTGACCGCCCGGAAGGACCGTTCCGGCTGCTCTCGAAATATGAATACAACATCGAAAAGCACTACGACGACGGTACGTTCATAGACCCCGGTGTGCTGGTGGACGACGACGGCAGAGTATATATTTACTGCGGATATCTCGGTTCATATATGGCTGAGATCGACGGGAACGATATGTACACCGTGATCGACGGCTCCTACAAAGAGGGAATAATCCCTGTCGAAGAGCCGTTCAGTTTCTTTGAAGCCTGCTCTCCCCGCAAGATAAACGGCAGATACTACCTTATATATTCACCGAAACAGGGAAGCCACCTTGACTATGCCATAAGCGACAGTCCCACGGGACCTTTTGAGTACAAGGGAACTATAGTTGACAACTCGCAGGACTATCCCGGCGGCAACGACCACGGTTCTGTCATTCAGGTGAATGGGCAATGGTACATCTTCTACCACCGCATGACCAACGGAACCATAATGTCCCGCCGCGGCTGCGTTGAGCGCATTGAGATACTCCCGGACGGCACAATACCGCAGGTGGAAATGACCTCTCTCGGATTTGAGGAGAGCCTGAACCCGTTTGCTGTCACAAAAGCGGATACCGCGTGCGTGCTTAAAGGCGGCTGCTTCATTACCGAACTCAACATCTTCGACAGAGTGGTGACCAACATAACCGACGGCGCTGTTATGGGCTGGAAATACTATGATTTCGGGGATTCCGAAGACCCGTTCTCGGTAAAGCTCAAAGTGCGCGGAACCGGCTGCAGGGGAAGTGTTCTCGTTTATCTCGACAGCGATGAGGGGGAACCGATCGGCAGTGCGGAGTTTTCCGAGAACGGAGGTATCATCTCCGCAAAGCTTCCCGCGATAACCGGCAGACACGCCGTATATCTGAAAGCGAAAGCGGCTTACGAGGGCTGGGCTGCGGATATGTTCAAGGGCAGACAACTGTTTGAACTGGAAGAATTTGTATTTGTACGCTGAATGTGAAAGGAGACATCGCATGGAAATCAGAAAAATAACTGCCGCTATTCTTGCGGCTGCATCGGTAACTCTTGCCGGCTGCGGAAACAGCGCGTCGGCAGGTAACGGCACGGCTGCCGAAACCGAAGACAGCGCCGCTGCCGGGACGACCTCTGTGGCTTCCGCGGAAGAAACCGAGGCTGCCGGAAACGCCTCCGCGGCTTCCCGTCCCGCAGGAGAAATGCGGGATATGACCACTGCCGAGATCGTAAAGGACATGGGACTCGGCATAAACCTCGGAAACACATTTGAGGCTGTGAGCAGTTCTGCCGCGACGGTGCAGGGATTTGAGACCGCATGGGGCAGTCCGGTCGTAACACAGCCGCTGATACAGGGTTACGCGGACGCGGGATTCGGCGTACTGCGCATTCCCGTGGCATGGTCAAACCTCATGGCTGACGATTATACCATAAGCCCGGAGCTGCTTGCCCGTGTCGATGAAGTCATAGGCTGGGCAATGGACAGCGGAATGTACGTTATAATGAACATTCACTGGGACGGCGGCTGGTGGGAGAAGTTCCCGGAGGACAAGGACGAGTGCATGAATAAGTACACCCGTATATGGGAGCAGCTCTGTGACTATTACGGCAGCTACGGCGACAAGCTGATGTTTGAATCGCTGAATGAGGAACTGAACTGGGACAGCGTGTGGAACAAGTACGGCGGCGGTGAAGGTGCCGAAAAGGAGCAGGTATATGCTCTTGCAAACGAGATAAATCAGAAGTTCGTGGATATCGTGCGTGCAAGCGGCGGCAACAACGAGAAGCGACACCTGCTGATAGCGGGCTACAATACCGACATAGATCTTACCTGCGACGAACTGTACAAGATGCCCTCAGACCCGGCGGGAAGATGTGCGGTATCGGTGCATTACTACAATCCATCGACGTTCTGCCTGCTTGAAAAGGATGCCGACTGGGGCAAGGCACGCAAGGTATGGGGCAACACGAAAGACGTTCACGAAATGGAGAACTATTTCGACAAGCTGAAAGAGCATTTCGTAGATAACGGTATTCCCGTTATCATGGGAGAGTACGGCTGTGTTGCGCTCAAAAACAAGACCGCCGAGAATATCAGACTGTTCAATCTCATGGCGGCAGAGGAGATGCTGAAACGCGGCATCTGTCCGGTACTGTGGGATACCACAGGCACGTTCTACGACAGATATACGTTTAAGATAAAGGACGAGGATTATCAGGCATATCTTCTCCGCATAAAATCCGGCGAATCGGTGCGCGAGGAGATCCTTGCGGAACATGAAGCTGCAAGAGAAGCCGCGAAAGCCGAAGCGGCGAAGGCTGAAAACACAGCCGAAGCAGCCTGAATGTGATATCGGCATGATCCGTTCCGTTTTTCGGGACGGGTCATTTTTTATTTGTTTCAGATATTGTTTTTTTCTGAAAAATATGATATACTTATTTATATTATTGAAAAGGGAGTGAGTCATAATGGAGAAGAGTATAGTTGCTCTGCTGCTTTCACTGGCTTTGCTGATATCCGGAGGCTGTGAAACGGGTGAAACTCAGCAGCCGTCCGCAACCGCCCCTGTGACGACAAAGGCTGAGATCTCGGAGTCATACAAGCTGTCAAACCCGAACGCTTCGGCTGCCGCGAAAAAGCTTTACAACTACATCTGCGATACCTACAACAGTGCGATAATTTCCGGTCAGCAGGAATCGACATGGATGGGAAGCGAACAGTATGAGTTCGACTACATCTACGACAAGACCGGTAAATATCCCGCAATACGCGGACTCGACTACATGAACGACGATTTTGCCGGTGTGAACAGGCGTGCTGCGGATTGGTACGACCGCGGCGGTATCGTCACTGTCTGCTGGCACTGCGGCAAGGATTTCAGCGGAAGCTGGGCTGAAAGCCAGAAAACCGTGATATCCGACTGGGACGCGGCGCTTACGCCCGGAACTCCCGAAAACGACGAACTTATCGCAGGAATGGACAAGGGTGCCGAAGCTCTGAAAGAATTGCAGGAAAAGGGAATACCTGTCCTGTGGAGACCGTTCCACGAATTTGACGGCGCGTGGTTCTGGTGGGGAAAAGGCGGTGCCGAAAACTTCCGCAGGCTGTGGGTGACTATGTATGACAGATACACGAATCATCACAAGCTGAACAATCTGATATGGGTACTCGGGTATTCGCATAACGGCGACAGGAACATGGGCGACTGGTACCCCGGCGACGAGTATGTTGACATAATCGGCGGAGACTCATATAAAAAAGGTGCGAACAACGCCCTGTTCAAGCACGTCAGGCAGCTTGTTGACGAAGAAACGCCGGTATGCTTCCATGAGTGCGGTACGATACCAACCGTTGCCGAACTGCGCAAGGCTCCTACCAACTGGGTATGGTTCATGACGTGGCACACGAACTACATTACAGATGAAAATGACCCCAAAACTCTGAAAGAGATATACAATGACGAGTATGTCATAACTCTCGATGAACTCCCGAACCTGAGAATATGATGCGGTACACAGCCGTATCATATTTAATGTCTGCTCATCAGCCAACAAATGGCTTCATAGCGCAGCTTGAAGCCATTTGTTGGCTGCAAAAGCGCAAGGAAAATTTTTATATTTCAGGATTTTCCTTGCACTTTTGTTCGTCCGAAGGACGAAATGAGCTTGACATCAAGGAATGTGTCCGTTGTTTAAATGCACCGCAGGCGCATTTAAACAACATCTGAAAATCTGTTTTGC
>JAGAWN010000223.1 GCA_017941355.1 Ruminiclostridium sp.
GCGGCTTAACTATATCTATGCCACCGTCAAACTGGAATACCCAGCCATAAAACGTTCTGCTTACGCTCACTTCAACCTTTGCGTAGAAGTAACCGTTGCGCTTCGGTTCTGTTTCAACATCAAGTCCGAAGCGGTCTATAATGGCTTTCATCAGATCATTGCGGCATTTGAGAGTGACCTTGACCATCTTATCATCGAACATTCTAAAAACCTTATTAACATAGTCGGCGGCATTGAAGTCCTCCGGTGCAGGCAGACACATATCGTCCGTGATCCTGACGTCATTCATTCTGTCAACCCTGAACGTTATGATCTTTCCGTGCTTCAAAGAATATCCGATAACATAATACTTTGCGTCCTCCCAAGTCAAACAATAAGGTGAGAGCTTATATTCCTCTCCGTAATTTCGCAGCACCCTATGTTTATCCTCATTGTAATCAAAATACAGGAATCGTATCTGTTTCTTACGGTTTATGGCTTCATGGCAACGGTCTATGTTCTCAAATATTTCCTCGTTGTCAGACTTTGCTCTTTGAGCAAGAACTATTGTCCTGCACAGCTTTTCGCTGTTATGCGTACTTGTAAGGCTGCTAAGTTTCTCTATAAGGGCTTCGCTCTTTTTCTCAGTGATGAACTGCGCGGCTTCCACCGCGTCAACAAGCAGCTTCAGCTCCGCGATAGAAAACAGACCGGAGTTCATGTAATAGCGATTTTGCGTACTCTTTATGCACTTTATATCAATTCCGCTTTCGATAAGCTGCTCAATATCAGCAATAACCGTCTTTCGATATGCAGATATGCCTTTTTTCTCCAGCCGTTCGATTATCTGATTGACAGTAAGATAATGCTCCGCATCCGTTTCCGCAAGCAGCAGTCGGTATATACTGATGATCCGTGATTTCGTATCAGCGTTCGCCATGTCGGTGTCCTCACTTTCTGTCGTTTGATACCATTATATCACAATATATAGGTTATTTCAAGAGATTTGCACGATATATTGACTTTACAGGCATAGTATGATAGAATATATATTGCTGATATGTACGATACTACGGAGGACAAAGCTATGACAGACGACTGCGAATACTACATTGAGGAATTCCGCAAGGCAAGGGAGAACAAGACCTATTTCCTTTACGGCGAGAATCCCGAAGAAATGACATTAGAGGAACTTAAAGAAGCATATATCAATATGCAGAACTACTTGTCCGATGCCCGGACGCACGATTTTTAATAGGCGGAGGACTGTATGCAGGAAGTAAAAGTGACAGTCAACGGTGGTATGATCTCCGACCAAGAATTGCAGGAATACATATCACGCGGACGGAGAAATCAGCCCCGCAATGAACTTGTCGGCATAACCATTACCCTTGATGGGGATTTTGCAGATATTGACTATAAGTACGCAAATCCGCTTATGCCCCAGCGTTTCTCAATGTGCGGAGATATGATTATTGAGAACTTCGAGAATCTCAACAAAGCCAAGCAAGCGGAATATCTCGACCGTGTGCCAAATAACATTAACTGAAATATTTTTGAAAACCTCTTGACAACATACACAATTGAGTGTATAATAACAATATACTCAATTGAGCGTATAGATTGCAGGAGGTTTCTTATGACAGCATCAGACAAAAACACGGACAGACTCAACACAATTGATTTTGAGGATTTTTCCGGTTATCAGATTTGCCACGTTACCGAAAAGAAAGGATCCATTCTCCGTGAAAAGAGAGTGACTTTAGGGCTAACCCAAGCTCAGGTCGCAGAGAAAGCAAAGGTAGCTTTACCTCAATATCAGAAATTCGAGACCAACACCAGAAATATAATGACCTGCTCTTTTCAGATAGCTTGCAGGATCATTGAAGCTCTGGGTATGAATATCTCCGACTTTTATCACGGAGAGTATCATATTGGCGAAGAGGTTTTCTGCGATAATGAAGGTCTTAAATACGTAAAAACCGGAAAGCTGATCTCCGAAGATGTCACATGAAGAACAGCTCATTTTTTAGCCAACGTTATAGAAGATTTAGCATAAATCGAGTTATACGCCGCTAACCGAATAACATAAAATTCCGCAGTATCAGTACATCGACCGATACTGCGGTTTGTTTTTATAAATCTATCTTCTTGCCTCCCTTACCGTTTACAACATAGTAGATAGCGCGATCTTCGGGCTTGATATATATTTCCAAAGACTTTCCCGCGTTCTTTTTCTTCAAACCTTCGACAGCCTTTACAACCTTATCAAAATCAAACTCATTGCCAGAAACCTGTAAAACAGATGTTGTTACGACCTTTGCTGATTTAGCGGGAGCCGGTTTCTTTGAAGCAGGCTTTCTTCCTACTTTCTTCGGAGCTTCCTTTGGCTCAGCCTTTACCGGAGTCTTGACTTCTTCAACAGGAGTCGCAACAGTCTTTGTTTCTTCCTTTGCCTTTGCAAGAGCAGCTTTCTTTTCCGCCGGTTTCTTTGCGGCTTTTTTCGGCTCTGCCTTAACTTTGGACTTTGCGGGCTCTTTTGAAACCTCGACAGAGGCAGCCTTTACAGGCTCCTTGATCTCCGGTGCTTTTGCGTCTTTTGCTTTTCGTGCCATAGAATTTTCCTCCAAATCCAATGTGTTGTATTACTAACTGCAAGGCAGCGCCTTATTTAGTTATTGCTATCATCATAACACATAAAATCAGATTTGTAAAGAATTTTTTTATTTTTATTATAAACCTCTGTTTGAAAGATATCTGATAGTAGTTATTTCAGCACTTCATAAAGACTATCAATACGCAGCTCTATCAAAAAATGATCGTCGATAGGCATAATCTTAACTCCGGTAATAATATCAAAATATTCAGCGAGCGCAAACATATCAAATTGATCCGACCGGAATGTCAGCTTGCCATCTATATCATTTGGCATCAAAGAGAAACCGTCAAAAGAGGCAGACTGCTTATCAGAAGCTATCCTTATGATCTCAAGCACTTTTGCCATGGTTTCCGGAATCACAACATAAGTACACATAGGCTCCGGCACTCTTGCACATTCTTCCGTAAAAGCCGGGGTTTTCATTGATAATATCTCTTTAGTCATAAGCTGCCACCCCTTCCGGAACAGTAAAGCTGTATAATATAGAGAAACTCCTGTCACCATTTCCGCAATTAGTGATACCGAAGCTGTCAGAACCGGTCTTAATGATCTCAGATATACGCTGCAATTCATAAGGCATCAACGAAAGCGCATCAGTGAACCTCGCATCAACAAATATCATCTTTCCAAACTTCTCAAGGCTGATATTGTCCGAGCATAGCTTTCTCATAAAATCATAATGCTCTTTATGTATTCCTTTTAACTCTTCAGGGCTTACAGTATTGCTGTTGCTTGCGGCAGGACGTGCTAAATCCCGTAATGCTTTGTCTAATGCTATCATTGCGGTATCGCTTCCGATATATGAGCATTTTCCCATATTGTACACCACCAATCTGATGTTCTATGAGAAAAGTATATCATAAAAACACGTTTGGTGTAAATTAAAAGCGCTTATTTTATGCGGTTTTTCGTTGCCATATTATGACAAGAATATTCAAAAATCGACACCGAAAGTTATGCTGCAAGATTGAACCTTTACTCCTTTTTTATCGGCATCCGCAATATTCCTCTGAATTATCTCCATTATCTGCTCCAGTCGCTTCTCTCCGATACCGTTGACAGCACCAATCTCAGAGCGGATCTTGCCAATGTCAAGGTCAATGACAGCGTTATCGAGTGCGTCCTTTGCGCCCATTTCATAGATATTGTTCAGCGTTTTCTCCATAGCAGACCTGTCCATAGACTTGATCTGTCTGTAAAGGTCACGGGTAAGCAGGTTTTCTTTTGACATAATATCCCCTTTATTTGTACCCGTCAAACCCTGACACCTGTTGCGCCTGCCGCCCAGCATGGTATAATGAGAAAAAGACCATCAGGGAGGTTAGAAAATGACAGATATCACAGAAAAGTGGACGAAGCTTGTGAAAGAGTTTCAAGGAAGCGGAAAAAGCCAGCGAAAATGGTGTGCGGAAAGAGGTTTGAAAAGAGGAACACTGAGGTACTGGCTTGAACGGACAGATGAGCTGAGCGAAGGAACGGAAATACGGTTTGCGGAAATAGAGATAGGCGGTGAGGCAGAATGATACTGATCAAACCCTCAAAGATCTACATTTCATCAGCAAATGCGGATATGCGCAAAGGTATAGACGGGTTTTCGTCAATAGTAGCTCAGAAATTCAAGCTTGACCCGCTGTCGGATATGATGTTCGTGTTTCATAATCGGCACTGCGACAAGATTAAAATACTTTACTGGGACGGAGACGGTTTCTGCCTGCTGTACAAGCGGATTGAAAAAGGGCGATTCCGCTTTCCGAAGCATCTGGATACCGATAAATACACAGTATCGGAAACAGAGTTCCAATGGCTGATACACGGGCTGCATATTGAGGAAATACATCATTATGAAATTCTGAAACTTTCAACAATTCAGCACGAAAATACTGCACAACAATGTTGATAAATATTCTATGCAAAAGCGCTCCGGAAAAGGGCGCTTTTGCTTGTATTTATGCGGGTTTTATGGTATAATTGAAGAAAGTAAAAATAACGGAAAGGCGGTGCCGGAAATGACAGAATTTGAGTTACTGGCACGCCTTAATTTTCTGGAAAATCATGTAAAATATCAAGCCGAAGAGCTTGCAAAAGCAAATGAAAAGATAGATCATCTTTCTGTGGAGAACAAGGAACTAAAAGCAGAGCTTGCCCGCAAGACCGAGCTGCTGAAGCTTGCCGCGAGCAAGACTTACGGAAGGTCATCTGAGCGGATAGTGCTTGATGACAGTCAAATCACCTTTTTTACCGATGAGGAAACCGCTGCAATAAAGGAAGAACAGACAACCGTAGTTGAAAAGCATGTTCGCCGCAGGAAACGTACTTACAAAGAGATCTACGGTAATCTGCCGGAAACGGAGGTCGTTTACGATCTGCGGGAAGATGAAAAGAAGTGCGAGCGCTGCGGTTCGGAAATGACTTTGCTGAAATACAATGAGCGAATTGAGATAAAAACTGTTCCGGCGCAGTTCAATGTCATAAAGCACCTTACAGCAGTATATGTCTGCAAGAAATGCGCGGACAAACTTAATGAAAACGGAGAAACGAGCACGATATTCAGAACAGCACCGTCACCGGCTCCGCTTATCGCCGGAAGTTTTCTTTCTCCGTCGCTTGCAGCGTATGAAGCGTTCAAAAAATTTGCAATGCATATTCCGCTTCATCGGATCGAATGGGAATACAAAATGAACGGGTTCAACCGCCCGAAGCAGACTATCTGCAATAATCTGCTGCAGCTTGCGGAGCTTCTCGAACCTCTGTTTGAACTGCTGCACCGTGAGCTTTGCCGGTTGAAGATGATCCATACCGACGAAACTACGCTGCAGGTCAACTTCGTCAAGGGGCATGACAAGCCGGTACACGGATACTTCTGGGTTTATTGCAACGGGAAATATGAGCTGAAAAAGATTGTCCTGTTCGAGTACTGCGGCGGCAGAGCTTCGGACTATCCGTGCAGCTTCCTGAAAGAC
>JAGAWN010000224.1 GCA_017941355.1 Ruminiclostridium sp.
GCCGCGACTCCCCTTGCTACACATTCGAGCGGGTTTTCAGCAACGTAGCATTTGACACGGGTCTCCTGCGTGATCGCTTCCGGCAATCCGCCAAGCAGCGCTCCCCCTCCGGTCAGTACGATACCGTTCTCATGGATATCACCGATAAGTTCCGGCGGTGTAACTTCAAGCACGGCCTTGATCTCGTCGATGATCTCCATAACAAGCTCGGCGACAGCTTCCGCGGCGTCAAGATCGGATATCTCCATGGAAACCGGCAGACCTTTAAGCAGATGTCTCCCCTTTATCGTCATTTTCTTGTCTCCGGTGGGGTTGTAAACATTCGTTATCTTCTTCTTGATCTCTTCCGCAGTCTTTTCGCCGATCAGAAGCTTATACTTCTGTGTGACATACCGCACTATCGCTTCATCAAACTTGTTGCCGGCAACCTTTATCGACTCCGACTTCACGATACCGTTGAAAGACACGACAGCAACATCAGCTGTACCGCCGCCTATATCCACTACCATATACCCGTTCGGCTTTGATATATCTATACCGGCTCCGAGAAGAGACGCTATCGGCTCCTCTATGATATACACTTTTCGCGCACCTGCCGAAAGGGCTGCTTCAACGACTGCGCGGGTCTCCACATCTGTGACCGAGGACGGCACACAGATAATGATACGCGGTTTCAGCAGCATACTCCCGCTCACCTTGCGTATAAACTCGGATATCATAGCCTCCGCCATTACGTTGTCGGATATAACACCGTCCGCAAGAGGCTTGACCGCCACTATATATTCGGGTGTTCTTCCTATCATGCGATAGGCTTCCTCGCCAACCGCCAATACCTGTTTTTTCTTCTTGTCATACGCAACGACGCTCGGTTCATTTATGACGATACCTTTGCCGCCTATGGTTATTATCGTGTTCGCAGTTCCGAGATCTATTCCAATATCAACTGCACTCATAGCTTACCTCCGCGCTCTTACGTCACCGCACTGATAAGAGCGTTTTTTTCATTCTCACATTTTCCGTCTATAACGAGTTCGAGCAGTTCCCTCAGCTTCTCGCCTATCTCCGCGCCCTCATAACCGAGAGCCTTTATATCGCTGCCGTTTACCGCAAGCTGTTTCAGTGAGAAACATTCTTTCTGCGCGATGATACGCCGCGCGGTCTCCGCCGCCGCACGGTAGGTCTTTATGCGTTCCCGGCATTCCGGAGCCTTTCCCATATCGTCAGCAATATGTACTTTTATCATATCAAAAAACACTTCTTCACCGTATCTGTTCAGATAGCGCTTTATCAGTGTTTCACGGTTCTCGATCGGTATGTCGTGGGTCTGTACAAGCTGGGTGACTCTCTCCGAAACGGCATTGCTGTATTTCAGCCGTTTAAAAAAGCTTTCGGCAATAGCCGTGCTGCCCTTTGCGTGACCCTTGAAGTGTCCGACACCGTCCTCGCCCATTGTGAAATACAGCGGTTTTCCAATATCGTGCAGCAGCATGGTCAGCCGCAGGTGAAGCTTAGGCTCGATCGCGCCGACTGTCGCCAGAATATGCTCCAGCACATCGCGGTCATGGTATTTTGTGTGCTGCTCAAAGCCCTTGCACTTGGCAAGCTCCGGCAAGAATACCGATACAACATCACAGTATTCCCGCAGAACGTTCTCACAGTCACCGCACATCAACCGGTTGAACTCGGTCGCTATACGCTCACCGGCTATGTTATCGAGCAGCAGGCGGTTGCGGTGAACAGCCTCCGCTGTTTTAGGTTCTATTTTCAGTCCGTAGCAGGACGCGAAACGCAGCGCGCGCAGGATCCTCAGCCCGTCTTCCCCGAACCGCTCGTCGGGATCTCCGATAGCGCGGATTATCCCGCTCTGGAGATCAGCGCGTCCGCCGAAAATGTCTATAATGCCAGTGCGTGAACTGTACGCCATTGCGTTTACCGTAAAGTCCCGCCGTCTGAGATCCTCGGCAAGCTTTGTTGTGAATATCACATTGTCCGGGCGGCGGTTGTCGGTGTAATTCCCATCGACCCGGTATGTAGTGACTTCAATAGGCATACCGCCGGATATGACAGTCAGCGTCCCGTACCTGATACCCGTTTCGACTATCCGGAAATCATTGAGAGCCTGCTTCATCTCGTCCGGCTTTGCACTTGTGGTAACATCATAGTCTTTAGGCTCTATGCCAAGCATGAAGTTCCGCACGCAGCCGCCGACTGCATACGCTTCAAATCCGCACTCCGCAAGCCGCTCTATTACTGCTTCAACGCCGTGAGGCAGGATAAATTTATTCATTGTTCATCTCATTGATTATAGTATTTGCTTTCTCGTAGATAGTTTCGGGATCCTCACCGACGAAGAATTCCCCGCACTCATAAAGCAGTCTGCCGTTTACCATTGTGCGCTTCACATTCTGCTTGCTTCCCGCATAAACTATATTTTTGGCGATATTGTTGAGGGGCTGCATATTCGGCTGGTGCAGATCTATCTCAATGATATCCGCTTTCTTTCCGACCGCAAGAACGTCGCAGTCATAAAGCCGCATAGCGTGTGCGCCGTTCACGCACGCCATTTTCAGCACTTCCGCAGCGTCACAGGCTTCCGCGTTATAATCTTTTACTTTCTGCAAGCCGGTAACAAGGAACATCTCACGGAACATATCAAGGCAGTTGTTGCTTGCCGGGCCGTCGGTTCCGATCGCAACCGGTATTTCCTCTTTAAGGAAGCGGGTTATCGGCGCGATACCGCTGGCGAGTTTGAGGTTGGAAGCGGGGTTGGTCACCGCATACAGCTTCTTTTCCTTGTATATCTCGATATCCCGTTCACTCATCCATACGCAGTGATAACCGCCGCCGCCGTAATTGTACATTCCTATGCTGTCGAGGTACTCTGTGGGAGTCATGCCGTAGCGTTCCTTGCAGCCGTCAACCTCGTTCTTAGTCTCGGAGCTGTGAACGAATACGGGAAGCTTTCTGCGGTTTGCGAGATCGGAAAGCTGCTTCATAAGCTCAGCGCTCGTGGTGTATTCCGCGTGGAAGCCGAGGTGGTAGGATATCAGCGGATCAACGGCATTGTACTTGTCGTAGTCTTTCTCCATCTGTTCGACGCTGCCGCCGAAGTTATTCATCGAATCGCAAAGCACCGTGCGGAATCCGCTGTCTATGCTTGCGTTCACGATAGCGTCGGTTTTCATGTACATATCGAAATTCGCGGTGATACCGCTGGTGAGGTATTCGAGGATACCGAGGCGTGACAGCCAGTAAACCCTGTCCGGTGTAAGCTTCGCTTCCATAGGGAAAACACGGTTATACAGCCATTCCTGAAGCGGCAGATCGTCCGCGAACGAACGCAGGAATGTCATAGCGGTATGGGTATGCGCGTCCTTGAAACCCGGCATGATAACATTCCCTTTGCAGTCGATCTCCCTGTCAAAGCTTTCACCGCTCTTTTCTCCGCCGATATATGATATCGTGTCGCCGTCAACGTGCAGCTCACCCTCGGTTATATCGGTGTTCCCGTCCATTGTGAGTAATCTTGCGTTGTAAAATCTTGTTTTCATATCACATTCTCTTTTCTATTGTATAATTTCTGTTTCTTCCCGGGTCAAAATACACGCATTTTATTTGTGCGCCTGTCTTGTAAAGTCCGTAGCGCTCCCGCGGATCTTCTTCAACAAAGTCGTCTGCATTTGCAAGCTCCTGTCTCCCAAGATAGTTTATGTAAAGATGCTCACCGACATACACGCTGAGCGAAAATGCCCTGTTTGCGAGGATATCTCCGATGTCCCACAGCAGCCTTTCATACTCGTCATCGGTAAACGTGTATTTTCCGTTCCAGTTGTCAAAGCTCAGCGTGAATTCGTCAACAATATACAGGGTAAGAATGGTATCTGAACCGCCGCCGAACCTTATCTCTGTCACATCGTTTTCATCTCTGACTTCTGTGTCATAACGCGAAAACTGCTGCTTTATATCCTTTATCAGCATATCCTTTCTAAACAGCATGATAGCCACCTGCCTTGCAAATTTTCAGACTTTCCGTGTACGGATATCTGCATATTCCCTTTTCCGTAACTATTGCGGTGATAAGCTCCGCGTCTGTAACGTCGAACGCCGGATTGTAGCATTTAACCGCCGCCGGTGCGATCGGCTCCTCAAAGAAGTTGGTTTTTATCTCTTCCGGCTCTCTTTCCTCGATCACGATCTCCGCTCCGCTTTTGCAGTTGAAATCTATCGTTGATGAGGGACAGAACACATAAAAAGGGATCCCGTAGTGCTTGGCGAGGACTGCAACACCGCTTGTCCCGATCTTGTTGGCGGTATCTCCGTTCGCCGCAACTCTGTCACAGCCCACGAAACAGGCATTTATCCTTCCCTGCTTCATTACTATGCTTGCCATGTTGTCACATATCAGAGTTACGTCTATACCCGCCTTGTTCAGTTCATAAGCGGTAAGTCTCGCTCCCTGCATAAGCGGTCTTGTCTCATCGGTGTAAACGCGGAACGTATATCCGCGCTCCTTTCCGAGCAGCAAGGTTCCGAGTCCGGTACCGTAGCATGAAGTCGCCAGAGGTCCGGCGTTGCAGTGAGTCAGAACGCCGTCGCCGTCATTAACGAGCGTCAGCCCGTACTCGGAGATCGCTTTGCAAATAAACATATCTTCTTTCTGTATGGAGATACATTCATTTCGCATTGCTTCAAGCATTGCTCCGGTACCTTTACCGCGCTGCGAAAGCGCGGCTTGCGCGACGCGGTCGAGCGCGTGCTTCAGATTTACCGCGGTAGGGCGCGAGGAGTCGAGATAAGAAGCGTTCCTGCGCATTTCCTCCAGAAAAGAATCCTCATCGTCGGCTCCGGAAAGGTTTGCAAGAACATAAAGCCCCATTCCGGCACATATTCCTATCGCCGGCGCACCGCGAACTTTCAGTTCACGGATAGCATCGTAAAAATGTTCCGGAGAGTTCAGGGTAAGATGCTCCACCCTGTTCGGAAGTCGGGTCTGATCTATGATAACTACGCTTTTTCCGTCATCTGACAGCACTACGTTCTCAGGCTTCACTTGTTTTCCTCCAATGATCTGTGTATATTTACGATCGAACCGCGGATAAGCTTTTTGAACAGCGGTGCGGCTTTTGCGGAAGCTTCCATTACCTCCTCATGCGAAAGCGGATTGTCTGTCAGCCCGCAGCCTAAGTTGCAGACGCAGGATATCCCGACTATCTTCATTCCCGCGTGATTTGCGGCGATAGTCTCGCAGCAGGTGCTCATTCCGATAGCGTCGGCACCGAGCAGCCTGCACATTCTCACTTCCGAAGGAGTCTCGAAATTCGGACCGGTAAGCTGGATATAAACGCCCTGCTGAAGCTTTATACCGAGGTCTTGCGCGGTTTTCAGAACTATATCCCGCAGATCCTTGTCATATATCTCGTGCATATCCGGGAAACGTGTGCCGAGTTCATCAAAGTTCGCACCGATAAGCGGGCTGGGAACAAAATTTGCGATCTGATCGGTTATCAGCATGAAGTCACCGGCATTGAAATCGGTATTGCAGGAGCCGCTCGCGTTAGTAACGAAAAGCACCTTTGCTCCCATAAGCTTCATAAGCCTTGTGGGAAGCACCACGTCCTGCATCTGATAGCCCTCATAGTAATGAACTCTTCCCTGCATTATCACAACGGGAACACCGTCCATATATCCGAAAACGAATCGTCCCTTATGACCGGGAACTGTGGACTGCGGAAAACCGTCAATGTCCCTGTAATCGAGGACAGCCTTTATGTCGATCTCATCCGCAAGCGCGCCGAGTCCCGAACCGAGTATCAGCGCTACCTCCGGAACAAAGTCTATCTTCTGTTTAAAGCTTTCATAGCATTTCTGCAATTTCTCCTGCGGTGTCATTCAGTGTTCCTCCTTGACATAAAATGGATCTGCAATACCATTTTATTATATCATATTTTCCGTGACATTTCAATATAAAATTCGTTCAAAACCAAAAATTCTCCGGCAGTGTATCTGTCGGAGAACCTTTTCTACCGAATTATAGCCTCTTCGGGACTTCTCGCGTATCGCGCTTTCAGCATCTTCTTGTTCTCATACATACGTTCGTCGGCGATCTTGTGTATCTCTTTAAGCGTCGAATCCGCCGTTTTGTCGTTCTGATAATACGCTAGTCCGTAAGCAATACGCAGGTCAAACGGCTTATCCTCCTTCGCGTTGAACTTGTCGATCAGACGGTTGAAGTTGTAGATAGCTTCCTCACAAACTATGGGAGCATGATCGTCATTTATCAGAGCAACAAACTCGTCGCCGCCCGTTCTGTAGCAGTTACCTACAGTTCCGAAAGACTTGTTGATTATATCGGCGGCGGTTTTTATGAGCAGATCGCCCGCTTCATGTCCGCGTGAGTCGTTGATGACTTTCAGATTGTTCACATCAAACTGCACGATCCCGATATACTTGCAGCCGTATTTCTTCGATTCAAGGTCTTCAAACTCAGACTTGAACGCCGCAACATTCCCTATGCCGGTATTTGCGTCGGTAAACGCGATCTTTCCTATCCTGCCAGCCTGAACGCCGAGACGCACCATTGTGAAGATCTCTCCGAGCATGGATACCATAAATACTGCGCACATAACGATTATTCCGAGCCGCGTGAAGAAAAGATCATCGTTTCCCACACCGAACTGCATGAACGAGAGTATATCCATGCAGCAGCACAGAATGTAGAAAAACACCGAAAAATAGTCACGCTGTTTCCGAAGAGCTTTCGTCCCGCGGGTCTTTATCATAAAGATCAGAAGTTCCTCGAAAACCACGATGCCGCAGAATGCCACAAAAAGCAGGAAGTAAACTCCCATACCGATTATGGTAACAACTCCGAGTCCGTTCAGTAAAAGCATTACCCCGAAAACAGCCACAGACAGAAGCTTGAGTATCTTCACGGGGTAAACGTGTTCGGTAACGAAGAACGAGTCGATGAACGCAAGAAACGCGGGAAGAGCCGCCGAAAGGAAGATCCTCTGGCTCGTTTCGGCATAAGCCACATTCCCGGATACTATATGCGCCCATGAAGTGTCGAACATTATGCCGAGAGAGATCATTATCAGGAATATGCCGAAATAAACGCTGCCAAGATAGCTATCCACCTTGTTTCGGGTGAAATAGCCGAATATTATCAGACCGACTCCGAGAACCACGAAAACCACACCGATTATCACCGGTATCAGATTCTCTCCGAGCAGACGCTTTACCACGGCTTTCTCGGAGCCTACAAGCATACTTCCTATACCCGACTGCACGGAATACTTCGTAAAATATATATGCAGTTCAAGATTATCGGCATTTTCTTCCGTAGGAAGCCCGACAAATATGTAGTTGTCAAATCCTGCCATTCCGCCGGCATTGCCGTCTTCCGCTGTAATGTAAAGCGGTTCTCCGTCGGCATATACGTTTATGACAAGATTTCTGGAATGAATAAAGAGCATTTCACCGGAATCCACCCCTTTTACGGGTTTTCTGGTGATAAGCGGCTTATCGGGAGGAAGATCTCCTGCCGCTTCTATCATTCCGTTCACAGACATTGTAATGCCGTTTTCATTCTCCCAGCCCGCGGAAAAGTCATACAGAGGTCTGTCGTTATCACTCCTGTTTACTTCAACCGCGGAAAATGCAGAAACAACAGACGCCAAAACTGCCAGTGCAGCCGCCGCGATTATACAGATAACCGTTATATGTGGTCTGCTGTCACTGACATATTTCATTTCCGGCACCTCCGTCTGTATCCGATTTTTATAGGCAAATATATTTTACCATATCTAACAAAATATTTCAAGGTTTTTTGAAAATTTTTGTATATATATCTTTAAAAACAGTTATCATCGGGAGAGCATCATTTTATGAACGGGATCCGATCACGATATCCAGTATATCCGACGGCTTGCGGCATATATAACTCGCTCCGTTTTCAGTAAGCTCGTCCTCATCGCGGAATCCCCACAACACGCCCGCGCCGGCAAGTCCGGCGTTTTTTGCGGTCTGCATATCCACTCCGCTGTCACCGGCGTACAGGACTTCATTCCTGTCTGCGCCGAGATCCGAAAGCGCTCTGTTCACCCAAAACGGATCAGGCTTGTGCGGAGTTCCGGGCAGGCTTCCGTAAACCGCTCCGATCCTCCCGCCGAAATACTTTCGGATAAGTTCGCCGGCGAACACATTGTCTTTATTTGTTATGACCGCGGTTCTTACTTTCATATCGGCAAGTGCGTCAAGAAGTTCGGTTATCCCGTCATACGGTCTTGTGCAGTCCTCGCTGTGTGCGCCGTAATACTCCGCGAACAGCGCGTGAGTCTTTTCCAGCAGCCGTTCACTGCTGTCCGGAGGCAGGATACGCTCTATAAGCTTCGGTATCCCGTTCCCGACAAAGTATTTGTACCGCTCGGTGTCGTGTGTTTCAAAACCTTGCTGTGCGAGAGCGTAATTGCCCGCGTTTGCAAGGTCATCGAGAGTATTCAGAAGTGTACCGTCAAGGTCAAAAAAAACATAGTCAAACATATTGATCTCCGTTAAGCGCAGTTCTTGACAACCGCGCCGCTGTAATATATAATAGTAGTTAAAGAAGGTGTTTGTAATGACAAATTTTATCTGTCCTGTCTGCGGAAAAGAACTGCTCAGATACGACAAGAGTCTTAAATGCAGCAGCGGACATTGTTTCGATATATCAAGAAAAGGCACCGTGAACCTGCTTGTTTCCAACAAGTCCCGTCACGGTGACGATAAGCGAATGGTCAACGCGAGAAAGCATTTTCTCGGCAAGGGTTATTATGAACCGCTGCACAAGGCGGTTCGTGAACTGGTGAGAAAGTACGCGGCAGACGGCTGCACGATACTCGATTGCGGCTGCGGTGAATGCAGCTACACGGCGGATATAGCCGCGGAACTTTCGCGTGCCGGCATTTCCGCCGAGATCATAGGCATAGATGTCTCAAAAGAAGCCATAAGCAGCGGAGCGTCGCGTCACGCGGGGATACGGCTCGCCGCAGCGAGCGTTTTTGATATCCCTCTGCCGGACGAAAGCTGCGGCATTGTGACCGCGCTGTTCTCGCCGTTTTCCGGAAAAGAATATCTGCGAGTAATGAAGCCGGACGGGATCTACATCACCGCCTTTCCGCTGGAAGATCACCTTTTTGAGCTGAAACAGGCGGTCTATGAAAAGCCTTACCGCAATACGGTCGCACCGCTTGAGATACCCGGCTTCGCGCTCGACTCGAACAGCGAGTGCAGATTCAAAGCGGAGCTTACTTCAACCGAGGACATAACCGCGCTGTTTGATATGACTCCGTACTGCTACAAAACCTCCGCCGCAGACCGCGCAAAGCTTGACAGACTGACATCTCTCACCGTCAGCGCGGAATTCGGGCTTGCGGCTTACCGGAAAGCTACCTTATCATAGCGATATCGAGGTCAACGTCGCCCTCTATCCCGTTGATCTGCCCGAAGCCGTACTGCCACATATCGAAATCGTAGTAATATGTGAGTTCGGTGCTGTACAATGCCAGCCATACCGGATAATCCGTCAGTCTGCGCAGATCGTATTTTATGTAAGCCATTTTCTTGTTGGTATAGATCATAGCTTCATATCCCGCGTCACGGATCGTGTCGCAGAAAGCTATCGCACTCAGCGTAAGCGTACCCGGCATAACGTCCTCGGTGCGCGGCGGATCGTCCCCGGAAACGGTATCTACCGGCTCCCAGTCGAACACTACGGGGTATTCAAGCGCCCTGCCGCCGAGCTGTTCAAGTACAAACTTCGCCTCTTCCTCCGCTTCTTCGACGCTTATCGCCTGCGAGTAGAAGTAAACGCCGAGATCTATCCCTGCCTTGTGAGCATTCTCATAGTTCTGAAAGAACTTATCGTCAAGCTTGATGTTGCCCTCCGCGCCGTATCCGCGCAGACCTATCCGCAGTATCGCGAACTCTACCCCGTCCGAGCGCACCGCGTCCCAGTCTATGTCCCCCTGATATGAAGAAACATCTATCCCGAAGTAGGAGGAAACATCACCGTCAGACACATATTCCATGCGGTAATTGTCGTCAACATGAAAGTTTTCTTTTTTATAGGTATTAGGCTTCACTCCGGATATCACAGGCACCCACGAATAGCCTACATAAGAATCATACAGCAGAAGCTTTCCTTTTTCGATCTCAACCTCCGCTTCCGGTATCTCTATAGCGGACTCACTTATCGTCTCCTCGTCGAGCAGACTTACCGCGTCTATGTATTCCTCTGTCTCAGCCGTCACCGGACTCTGTCCGTCCTCAAGCTCGGAGATACGTTTCTTACTGAGTCCGAGATCCTGTTCAAGGCATTTAAGATACGCGTAACCGGTAAAAAAACCGGCTGCGACGGCACAGAGGGTCACCATGGAAATAACGGTGTTTATCGTATAGATCCTGTTGATCTTTACATTCGGATCGGATTCGGGAGATGTCTGACTGTTGTATGAGAGCGATCCACGCTCTGCTCCCTGCGTTTCATAAGCTGTCCGGTTTTCTTCGGCGAATGCACTTTCACCGGACTTTCCGGTCGGCTTCGGTGCAGCGGCGGAAACTACGTTTGCTTCCGGAACGGTAGTTTTTACGGAGTTCAGCTCACCTGTGTAGTCCCTGTAAAAATCCTTGTCCGCCACAGGTTCATCGTCCGGGACATCATAGACGTAGATATCCTCCGCAGACTGAGTTTTCTCCGTTTTTTCCGTTTTCTGTTCTTCGGCAGAACCGGTCACCGAGCCGCTGTCAGACGATCCTGCTCCGGCAGTAATGCCGTTTACATTGATATTTTCCGTCATTGCTTCCTCCGTATCGTTCCGGAACCGGATCCCGGTCATTGTTCAGGCTCATGCCGCAGTAAAGATCATAGGCTGGAGCAGCAGATAAACAAAGTATGCCGCGTAAGATACAAGCATTATGATACCGCCGACCTTGCCGAGCTTCTTGTTCTTGAAAACACACAGCCACAGCAGCACCACAGTAAAGACAGCCACAAGCGTGTCGATCCTGAACACCGGGTCAAAGCCTATCGGATTGGGAGATACCGCTCCGGCTATACCGAGTACGAAAAGAATATTGAATATATTGCTGCCTATGATGTTTCCTATTGCGATATCCACAGCGTTCTTCTTTGCCGCGGTAACGCTTGTGACAAGCTCCGGGAGCGATGTTCCGAATGCCACTATGGTAAGTCCGATAAGTCTTGAATCCACACCGAGGGCTTCCGCTATCTTCGTTGCTCCTGTCACGGTGAAGTCACTGCCGAATACTATCATTGCCAGACCGATCAGTATGAACAGTATCATTTTAAGCACTGTGTCCTTTTCGGTGAGAGGCGCGATATCATCGTCTACGCCGCCTACGCCCTTTTTGGAGAGGATTATCAGATAAACGAAGAACACGATGAAGAGACCGATCAGCACAAACGCATCGAAACGGTTTATATCCCCGTCAAGACCGAGAAGCAGCAGCACCACCGTTATCAGCGCCACGAAAGGTATCTCGTACCTGAACGTTGTCTTCTTGACAGGAAGGCCGGCAAACAGCGCGGAAATGCCGAGAATAACGAGAATGTTCATTATGTTGCTTCCGACAACGTTTCCGACTGCGATACCGGCATTATCCTGACAGGCGGAGGTTATGCTTATCGCGGCTTCCGGAGCGCTGGTGCCGAACGCGACTATCGTAAGTCCGATAACGATGAGCGGCACTTTCAGCTTCACAGCCACCTTGGAAGCGCCGTCAACGAACATATCCGCGCCTTTTATCAGCATAACAAAGCCTGCCACGAGGAATACTACCGACATGAGTATTACCACGAAACCGCCGCCCGAAGCCGTTGCTATAAGATCCATAAGTTTGTTTGAAATATCCATTTTCTGTCTCCTCATATTTGTCGTTCGATACACACTTTTTATTATACATTCTTGACCGCGTTTTGTCAACAAGAGTACAAATATTTTAATTTGTAAATATTCGGAAAAACATCTTGAAAAATAGTCATTGATGTGATATAATAATGTTTTAAGGCATTATAGTGAAAAGGAGCATTTAATTGAACAGACTCGGTAAGATCCTCTCAAGCAGACTGTTTGTGGTCAGCGTACTCATATTTATCCAGATCGCAGTGATCGTTCTGCCCATGTTCTTTTTGTCCGCGTACTATATCCCGCTGTTTCTTTTCTTTGAATTTCTAAGCTTTCTCATTTCCATAAACATAGTAAACAGAAACAACAACCCGGATTTCAAGATAGCATGGATAATCCCGGTACTGTGCTTCCCTGTCGGCGGCGCTCTGCTTTACATCATGTTCGGACGCACACACTTGAACAAAAAGAACACAGCGAAGCTTAAAGAAGCTGTCGAAAGTTCTTCGGGAATAATAGTACCGGACAACGAACTGCTCGATATGATAGGCGTCAAGAACGCGCATATCCGGCGTGAAGCAAGCTATATCATAAACAATTCCCGCAGCAACATCTACGCTTTCACAGAGACTGAGTTTCTGAATCCCGGAATGCTTTTCTTCGACGATCTGATACAAGAGCTGCGGAAAGCGGAAAGCTACATCTTTCTCGAATATTTCATTATAGGAGACGGCGAGATGTGGCAGCAGATATTCGATATCCTCAGAGACAAAGCGGCTTCCGGTGTTGAAGTACGTCTTATGTACGATGATATCGGCACAATAAACCTGCTGCCCGTGGACTTTCCCGCAGCGATGCAGGCACACGGCATAAGAACTGTAGTTTTCAATCCCTACAAACCGTCGCTTGACCGCTTCATGAACTACCGCGATCACCGCAAATTTGCAATAATCGACGGAAAAGTCGCGTTCACCGGAGGAATAAACATCGCGGACGAGTATATCAACCGCAAGGAACGCTTCGGATTCTGGGAAGATTCCTGTGTAAAGCTGAACGGCGACGCTGTAAGGAAGGTCGTTGTTCTGTACCTCGAAATGTGGTATTTCGCCACCGGAGAAAAACAGGATTACGACAAATACGCGATACGGTACCAGAGCAAGAACGACGGATTCGTGATCCCGTTCTCTGACGAACCGCTTTTCAGAGGACTCATTCACGAAAACGCTTATGTCAACGTTATAGACAACGCAAAAAAGTACGTTTATATCTGCACCCCCTATCTGATCCTCGATGATGTTGTGGAAAACGCGCTGATACGCGCTGCCAGAAGCGGGATAGACGTGAAGATCATAACCCCGCATATACCCGATAAAAAGCTTATATTTGAAATGACACAGGCAAACTACACGCGTCTTATCGACAACGGAGTCGGGATCTACGAATTTGTACCCGGATTCATTCACACAAAGATGATAATAAGCGACGATATGACCGCTATTGTAGGAACCTGCAATTTCGATTACAGAAGCTTTTATCTGCACTTTGAAAACGGTGTTTGGATGTACAAGAGCAAGGCTGTTTCACAGGCGTGCCAGTCTTTCCTGAACTCGCTGTCCGTGTCGGAAAAGATCACACCGGAATTCTGCCGCAATGTATCTTTCGGACGGCAGCTCTTACGCTCGCTGATAAAGGTGCTTTCACCGCTGCTTTAAGGAGAAGCAATGAACAAAAAACAACGCGCAGCCAAAATGATAGAGCTGTTAAGAACCGAATATCCGGACGTTAAATGCGCACTTACCTATCGCAAGCCCCATGAACTGCTTATCGCTACGCGTTTGTCCGCACAGTGTACCGACAAGCGCGTGAATATGGTGACTCCCGCGCTTTTCGAGCGTTTCCCCGATGTGGATTCTTTCGCTTCGGCGGAGGTTTCCGAGATCGAGGAGTACATAAAAAGCTGCGGTCTGTATCACACAAAAGCGGCAGATATATCGCTTATGTGCAAAGATCTGCGTGATCGCTTCGGCGGAACGGTACCGGATACCATAGAAGAACTTACCACGCTTCCGGGTGTCGGAAGAAAGACAGCTAACCTGATAGTCGGAGATCTTTACGGCAAGCCTGCACTCGTCTGCGATACCCACGTTATCCGGCTTACCAACCTTATCGGACTGACGGATACCAAAGACGCGGGTAAAGTCGAGAAAGAACTTGCTGCCGTTGTACCGCCGGAGGAAGGGCTTCTGATGTGCCACCGCCTTGTATGGCACGGCAGACTTGTCTGTATCGCACGCCGTCCGCAGTGCGAAAACTGCTGCCTTCGGGAGATCTGCAAAAATGTGACGAAAAAGTGAAAATTGAAAAAAAGCTTGCAAAAAGCATAGGAATATGATATACTTTAGCAATGCCGCACTATAAAGTGCTGCAAATATATGACTATATTTCATAAGGAGGTTTTTGTATGAAGTATGACATCAAAGAGGTGTCCTCTCGCCTGAGAGCAACAAGAGAATCCCTCGAAATTTCAACAAAGGATATGGCGGCTGCCGCACGAATTACGGAGCAGGAATACATTGCGTACGAAACAGGCGAAAAAGACCTTTCGCTGTCTGTACTCAATTCCTGCGCTGAGGCTATGGGCATCGAAATGATCGAGCTTCTTACAGGCTCCTCCCCTACCCTTGCGACATACTCTCTTGTCAGAAAGGGAGAGGGACTTCCGATCGAAAGACGCATAGGCTTTACCTATCAGCACATGGCTTATCTCTTCAAGAACAAGAAGATCGAGCCTATCATGGTACACGCGCCCTATGAGCCTGACCAGAGCAAGCCTATCGCAATGTCGGTGCATGAGGGACAGGAAATGGACTTCATCATCAAAGGAAAAATGAAATTCGTCATCAACAACAATACAGAGATACTGAACGAGGGCGACTGCGTGTACTTCGACAGTTCTAACCCTCACGGAATGATCGCGCTCGATGATGACTGCGACTTCCTCGCTATACTGATATAATGTGTGAACAAGAAAGGAATATCCTAAAATGGAACAGGTAAAAGATTACTATAAGCGGTTCGTAAAAGAAGGCTACGGCGAGGACGGCATACTCAACAAGTTTGAGATCACCGCTCCCGACAACTACAACTTCGGATATGACATCATAGACAAGTTCGGCGAACTGGAGCCGGACAGACCCGCGCTTCTGCACGTTGACCTGCAGGAGAACGTTACGCGCTTCTCATATAAGCAGTTATCCGACCTTTCAACGCAGGCTGCAAATCTTTTCGCTTCAAAGGGCATCAAAAAAGGCGACAAGGTCATGCTGGTACTCAAGCGCAACTATCAGTTCTGGTACGCTATAATCGGTCTTATCAAGCTGGGTGCGGTAGTTATCCCCGCAACTCACCTGCTAACCACCCACGACTTCACCTACCGCTTCAAGAGCGCCGGTGTCAAGGGCATAGTCGCCACAGGGCATAATCCCGAACTCCAGAATTACATCGACGAAGCAGAAACGGAACTCGGCATCAAGCTTGAAAAGTTCATTGCAAACGGCGAACGCGAGGGCTGGTACAGCTTCGACGAGGAGATAAAGAAGCAGCCGACAACTATGGAGCGTGTCCCCACTCTCAGCAGCGAGATGATGCTGATATACTTCTCTTCCGGCACCTCCGGCTATCCGAAAATGGCGGGACACTGCCACAGATACGCCCTCTGGCACATTCAGACTGCGCTTTGGCAGAACGTACAACCCGACGGACTGCACCTTACCATCTCCGATACCGGCTGGGGCAAGGCAGCATGGGGCAAGCTCTACGGACAGATGTCGCTCGGTTCCTGCGTATTTGTTTACGACTTCGACAGGTTCGTACCCTCCGATGTACTGCGTATCATTCAGGACTTCAAGATCACTTCGCTGTGCGCACCCCCCACCATGTACCGCTTCTTCATCAAGGAGGGTCTGAAAGACTACGACCTTTCCAACCTGAAATACAGCTGTATCGCAGGCGAAGCGCTCAACCCGGAGGTATTCAACCGCTGGCTTGAGTTCACAGGTCTCAAGCTTATGGAGGCTTTCGGTCAGACCGAGACTACCGCAGTTCTCGCAAATCTGCCCGGTATGACTCCGAAGCCCGGTTCAATGGGCAAGCCCACACCCCTTTACAACGTTGATCTCGTTGACGAAAACGGCAACACCGTTCCCGTAGGTGAGACAGGCGAGATCGTAATCCGCGGTGAGCGCGGGACAGAGGGACTTTTCCTTTCCTACTACCGCGATGAGGAAAAAACCAACGCCGCATGGCACGACGGACTTTATCACACCGGCGATACTGCATGGCGCGATGAGGACGGCTACTTCTGGTATGTGGGACGCAACGATGACATCATCAAGTCCAGCGGATACCGCATAGGACCGTTCGAGATAGAGAGCGTACTTATCCAGCATCCGTCGGTACTGGAATGTGCAGTTACCGGCGCACCTGACCCCAACGGCGTCCGCGGCATACTCGTAAAAGCGACTATCGTGCTCGCAAAGGGCTATACCGCAAGCGACGAACTTGCAAAGGAGCTTCAGATGTATGTCAAAAAGAATACCGCGCCGTACAAGTACCCCCGTCTTATCGAGTTCGTTGATGAGCTTCCAAAGACCATAAGCGGCAAGATAAGACATAACGCTATAAGAGAAAACGACAGCAAAAAGTAATGGAATCAAAGGAGGAATCACACATGATCAGATTTGCCGAAGAAAAGGACATCGATATTCTCTGCGAGAATGACAAGCACGTTGACAGACAGGAAATGCTCAATCTTATCGGACTTAAAAGAGTGTATATCATGGAGGACAGCGGTAAGTTCATCGGCTGGCTCAGATACAACCTTTTCTGGGATCACATTCCGTTCATGAACATGATATGCCTGAACGATGACAGCCGCGGAAAGGGCTACGGCAGACAGTTCGTTGAGTTCTGGGAGGACGAGATGCGCAAGCTCGGTTACACAAAAGTAATGACCTCCACCGCTTCTGACGAGTTTGCACAGCACTTCTACATCAAACTCGGCTACTCCACTATCGGCGGGTTTATACCGTTCGGAGCAAAGTTCGAGATGATGCTTGCAAAGAAGCTCTGAGATCATTTGACGGATCACGCCTGAAATACGGCGGAATCTTTCATAACACTAACGAAGTCTCTCAAAGAAGTACGCAGGCACACTCGCAAGAACAGGTACAGCCGTGTTTTCAAGTTCGCTCTCTCCGCCTGTCAGCATCGACGCAAGGGAGCGTCCGATAAGCTCACCGCTGTAAACCGCTTCATCTATCGAATTGCCGTGGGAACCGACTTCCATCAGCAATGCGCCGTGGGACACCTGTTGATTGTACTGACAATACTGGAACAGTATCGGACGGGTAAGCGTCGGGAAAAGCCCCTCCATGCTTTCCTGGAGCCTGCAGGCAAAACGCATATTGTCAAAGAAATCCGGAACTCCGTATGTTCCGTCGTCAGCCGCGCAGATTATCATCACCTGTGCGGCTTTTTTGCCGTCAATTTCGGCAACTGTGCTGACCCTTGAGCCGTCGCTGTATTCTATCGCGTCACGGTGGATATCCAGCACTATCTTTATGGACGGGTATTGTTCGATCAGCGACTGTGCGGTTTCAAGACTACGCGTATATGCACCGGAATATTTTGCGTCATGTACGGTGCAGTCGTGTATGACCGATATGCCTGCAGACGCAAGCTGTCCCGAAACAGCGTTACCCACGGCAACAACGCTGTAATCCGCATCATAGGAACGACTTGTGTATTGTTCATCGTACCAGTCTTTTGTGTACGGTTCGTAACTTTCAGTGGTATGTGTGTGCAGTATAAGCACCTGCGGCTCGTCCGAGAACCGTTCGATATTAATATCACAGTCTTTCTCATACTCCCGCAGTATCGTTTCATTGTCGATATCGGTGCAGTTGCGAAGCTGCGCCCCATTTGCGAGATCTATGTATTCAGGACCGCCGGATCTTCCCAGAGTTTCCTCATATATTGCTCCGCTGTGTGAAGTGTAGATATCCATATTCTCTGACTCCAGACACAGATTCTGAGTCAGCAGATATTTCCCGGAAAACTCTTCATTGTTATCGGTTATTTTCTGTTCCGGCGATTCGGAAGCAAAGGTTTCTTCCGTAAATAACGGTTCCGTTTCAACCGGCAGTTCGGTCACGCCTGTTGTGAACAATGTCGGCTCCTCCGCGTTCATGTTTTCTATCGACGTGAACGTTGTTCTTTTACTGTCCGTCGGCAGTACGACTGTCATTCTATCGTTTGCCTGCGTTCCGAACAACACAGACGAAAATCCCACCGCGGTTATGACTGCGGGGACTGCTGCCCGGATCATTTTTCGTTTTACTGATGTGCGTATAACTATCATTTTCATCTTCCTTTGCTGTACGAACATTTCTATATCATTCTATTCGGGTCTGTCCGGATTTATGACAGGCATATACTATTATAATATTATCAGTGAGCGCAGTTCATCAGCTGTCAGAGAGGGATTCAGCGCACGGCTGACAGCTTCTCCTATGGTGCGTGAATGCCTTTCCGCCGCTGTATCTATAGTTCGCGGAGTAACCATAAGACCGGCGCCTTTCTGATTATCCGCTATACTTTCAAGATCTATTACGGTAGGTACACCGACCGCAATAACAGGAACACCTATAGTTTCGATATTAATCGCCTTTCTGTCATTCCCGACCCCGCTGCCTGGGGAAATGCCGGTATCGGTTATCTGGATAGTCGTACACAGTCTTTCGATCTCTGAACAGGCAAGACTGTCGATCACTATTACTACCTGTGCATGAACAAGCCCCGCTATGCAGGCAATACGGCTGCTGCTCTCTATCCCGGTTTTTCCCGTCACTCCGGCTTCAAGCACATACACTCTGCGCATTCCGAGATCGTCGAAGTCCCGATGAGCGGACAGATGCGCGGTTGCGGGAATATGCGCAAGTGACTTTACACCGATACTGTCCGAGCAGACCGCACCGTTGCCAAGCCCCGCCACAAGCGCGTTTCCCTCCGGAAGCATATTTCGCAGCAGTACTGTGAGACATTCCGCTGTGTTTCCTTTTTCTGTGAACACGGTGATATAGCGTCCGCTTCTGAGGCTGTACTTTTTGGCAGTATCTGCATCGACTGTTATATCGGTGTACTCCGTTCCGGAAATCACATCTTTGTGAACAATGCTTTCTATGCTCTTGTCGTTGATTATTCCGCTTTCATAAATAAGATCAGTTCTTTTCATATACCGGTTCTCCCAAAAAAATGTAAAAAATTTTCAAAAAAACTATTGCTTTTTTTAAAAAGCTGTGATATAATATGATGTATTGTAAACAATTGCTATGTTAAGGAGGTGCAAAAAGTGCCGAATATCAAATCCGCTAAGAAGAGAGTTCTTGTAGCAAAGGTCAGAAACGACCGCAACAAGGCTGCAAAGTCCGAGTTAAGGACAATCATCAAGAAAGCAAGAGCAGAAGGCGCAGGCGCTGACGCTGTCAAGGCTGCCGATATCGCTCTCGATAAGGCTGCCGGCAAGGGCTACATTCATAAGAATAAGGCCGCAAGACTCAAGTCCAGACTTGCAAAGAAGGTAACCGCATAATTCCTGTGGGATACACGCAGACACCTCAAAAGGGTGTCTGTTTCTTTGTTTTATTATGTACAAATTCTTACGGGATATGAACACGAAAAATTTTTTCTCTGTTCATATTGACAAATCTGCCTAAACGCAATATAATATATATTGTCGCATATTTTTATTGCGACCACTACATCTTGTGCTTTGAAATTTAAAAGGAGATGCTAAGATGATAACCAAGATCCGTAAGCGTGACGGAAGAACCACAGCGTTCAATCTGCAGAAAATCGCGGACGCTATTTTCAAGGCTGCCGCAACAGTCGGAGGCAAGGACTATAACTCCGCACTTGCTCTGGCAGAAGAAGTCTGCCGTATCCTTGAAACCGAGGAAGTGTCGGGCGAGGAGTATATCCCCACAGTTGAGGAAGTCCAGGATATCGTTGAGAAAGTGCTTGTTGAGAACGGTCATGCAAAGACCGCAAAGCAGTACATTCTTTACAGAGCCGACAGAAGCCGTATCAGAGAGATGAATACGACCCTCATGAAAACCTATGAGGATCTTACGTTCAAATCCGCTCAGGACTGCGATATCAAACGTGAGAACGCCAATATCGACGGCGATACCGCAATGGGTACCATGCTGAAATACGGCTCGGAGGGCGCAAAACAGTTCAACGAGATGTTTGTGCTTGACCCGACTCACTCAAAAGCTCATATTGAAGGCGATATTCATATCCACGATCTTGATTTCTTCACACTTACCACTACCTGCTGTCAGATAGACCTCAAAAAGCTGTTCAAGGGCGGTTTTTCCACAGGTCACGGATTTCTCCGCGAACCGAACGGCATCGGAAGCTACTCCGCTCTCGCCTGCATTGCCATACAGTCCAATCAGAACGACCAGCACGGCGGTCAGTCCATACCGAACTTTGACTACGCGATGGCAGACGGCGTTAAAAAGACATATATCCAGTTGTATCGCGCTAACATCATACGCGGACTTGTAATGGAAGCGGATATGCCGGACAGCGAAGCTGATGAAAAAGTCAGAGCCTACTTCGATAAGCTTAAAGACGAGAAAGATCTCGTCCCCATTCTTGCCAACAATAACGGATTTGCGGAAGCCGAGCTGCCCCTGCTGACTGAGATCGCCGGCAGCAAGGAAATTGCCGGAAAAGTTCAGCAGTTCGCTCTGAAGCTTTCCAAAAAAGAAACGAACCGTGCCACATATCAGGCAATGGAAGCGCTCGTTCATAACCTCAACACCATGAACAGCCGTGCGGGAGCGCAGATACCGTTCTCTTCCATAAATTACGGCACAGACACCTCTCCCGAAGGTCAGATGGTCATAGAAAATGTGCTGCTTGCTACCGAAAAGGGTCTCGGCAACGGTGAGACCGCGATCTTCCCTATCCACATCTTCAAGATAAAAGAGGGTATCAACTATAATCCCGGTGAGCCGAATTACTACCTGTTCAAGCTTGCCTGCAGAGTCTCGGCACAGAGACTTTTCCCGAACTTCTCGTTCATTGACGCTCCGTACAATCTGCAATACTACAAACCCGGCGATTATAATACGGAGATCGCATACATGGGCTGCCGTACACGAGTTATCGGAAATGTCAACGACCCCACCCGCGAAATTGTGACCGGACGCGGAAATCTCAGCTTTACATCTGTCAATCTGCCTCGTCTCGGCATAAAGGCGGAAAAGGATATAGTACGATTCTTTGAACTGCTGGAGGACGAAATGAACCTCGTCATAGACCAGCTTATGTACCGCTATAAGATACAGGCACAGAAGAAAGTAAAGAACTTCCCGTTCCTGATGGGTCAGGGTATATGGATGGATTCGGACAAGTTGGGTCCCAATGACTGCGTGGGTGAGGTGCTGAAACACGGCACCCTTTCAATGGGATTCATAGGACTTGCGGAATGTCTGAAAGCACTTATCGGTGAACATCACGGAGAAAGCGCAAGAGCGCAGGAACTCGGACTGCGCATAATCGGACGTATGCGTCAGAGAATGGACGAGGAATCCAAAAAGACAGGCTTCAATTTCTCCCTGCTTGCGACACCTGCCGAGGGACTTTCCGGAAGATTCGTCAAAATGGACAGAGAACGCTACGGTAAGATCGAGGGTATAACAGACCGTGATTACTACACAAACTCGTTCCATATCCCGGTTTACTACCATATCTCCGCATTCAGCAAGATAAAGCTGGAAGCGCCGTATCACGCACTCACAAACGCGGGTCATATCAGCTATGTGGAGCTTGACGGCGATCCTATGCGCAACCTTGACGCTTTCGAGCAGATAATCCGATGCATGAAAGAATCCGGCATCGGATACGGCTCCGTGAACCACCCGGTTGACAGAGACTCTGTATGCGGCTATACCGGTATCATCGGCGACCGCTGCCCGAAGTGCGGACGCACCGAGGAACAGCATACTATAATGCGGGAGCGTCTGCGCAGACCGAAATCCTGCTGCTGAAATTCCTGCTCCCGGATATGATTTTGCAGGATATTCCGTATTTTCTTGCAAAAAAATACACAAAATTTGTCAATATCTATTGACATAAAGCACAAATTCAACTATAATAGTAAAGTATTATATTATATCTCAACAGGAGGCAAACTATGAGAGTTTACAATTTCAGCGCAGGTCCCGCAGTTCTGCCGGAGGAAGTCCTCAAAGAAGCGGCAGACGAAATGCTCGATTACAGAGGAACAGGTATGTCCGTAATGGAGATGTCTCACCGTTCAAAGGCTTTTGATGATATCATCAAGGAAGCCGAGAAGGATATCAGGGAACTTATGAACATTCCCGATAACTACAAGGTTCTGTTCCTCCAGGGCGGCGCTTCCCAGTTCTTTGCGGAAGTTCCTATGAACCTCATGAAGAACAAGAAGGCTGCGTATATCATTACCGGTCAGTGGGCTAAGAAGGCTTGGCAGGAAGCTCAGATCTTCGCAGGCGACGGTGCTGTCGCTGTTGCTTCTTCCGCAGACAAGACATTCTCCTACATTCCGGACTGCTCCGATCTTCCTATCCCCGAGGACGCAGACTATGTTTATATCTGCGAGAACAACACTATCTACGGAACAAAGTATAAGACACTCCCGAATACAAAGGGTCATATCCTTGTATCCGATGTTTCCTCCTGCTTCCTTTCCGAGCCGGTAGATGTTACAAAGTACGGCGTTATCTACGGCGGCGTTCAGAAGAATGTAGGTCCCGCAGGCGTTGTTATCGCTATAATCAGAGAAGACCTCATCACCGACGATGTTCTGCCCGGAACTCCTACCCTTCTCAAATGGAAGACTCAGGCTGACAACGATTCTCTTTATAACACACCTCCCTGCTACGGCATCTATATCTGCGGCAAGGTATTCAAGTGGATCAAGAAGATGGGCGGCTTAGAGGCTATGAAGGCTCACAACGAGAAGAAGGCAAAGATCCTCTACGATTACCTCGACGAAAGCAAGCTGTTCAAGGGTACTGTAAGAAAAGAAGACCGCTCGCTTATGAACGTTCCGTTTGTTACAGGCAATGAGGAGCTTGACGCAAAGTTTGTCAAGGAAGCTAAGGCTGCCGGATTTGAGAACCTCAAGGGTCACAGAACAGTCGGCGGTATGAGAGCTTCTATCTACAACGCTATGCCTATCGAGGGCGTAGAAAAGCTCGTTGAGTTCATGAAGAAGTTTGAGGCTGAAAATTCATAATCCGTTGATACGCTTTTATCGGGCAGCAGGACGATTCTTCGCTGCCCGTTTGGCAGTTACAGAAAGAGGTAATTCACCATGTACAATATCCTTACTTTAAACAAGATCGCTGCGTGCGGAACCGACCTTCTCCCGAAGGCTGACTACGCTATCAGCGACAGCGAAGCAAATCCCGACGCTGTCGTTGTACGTTCCGCTTCCATGCATGAAATGGAACTCCCCGCAAATCTTCTCGCTATCGCAAGAGCGGGCGCAGGCGTAAACAATATCCCGATCGACAAGTGCTCCGAAAAAGGTATCGCAGTATTCAATACTCCCGGTGCAAACGCTAACGCTGTCAAGGAGCTTGTTATCGCAGGGCTCCTGCTTTCCGGCAGAAAGATACTTCCCGCTACCGAATGGATAAAGACCCTCAAGGGCAAGGGCGATGAAGTCGGCAAGCTTGTCGAAAAAGGCAAGAGCCAGTTCGTAGGTCCCGAGATCAGCGGCAAGAAGCTGGGCGTTATCGGTCTCGGCGCTATCGGCGCACTCGTTGCAAATGCTGCCGTTGCACTCGGCATGGAAGTTTACGGCGCCGATCCGTTCCTCTCCGAAGCTGCTAAGGCTCGCCTCTCCCCCGAAGTCAAGATCGCGGCAAACAATGACGAGATATTCAAGGTTGCAGACTTCATCTCTATCCACGCTCCCGCAACTCCCGAAACCAAGGGCATGATAAACGCTGAATCTATCGCAAAGATGAAGGACGGCGTTCGTATCCTCAACTTTGCGCGTGCTGACCTCGTTGACAGCAAGGCTATCATCGACGCTCTCGCAAGCGGCAAGATGAGCACATACGCTACCGATTTTGCTACAGACGATCTTCTCTGCGTTGAGAACGTTATCGCTATCCCGCACCTCGGAGCTTCCACTCCCGAAAGCGAGGACAACTGCGCAGTAATGGCTTGCAACGAAGTAAGAAACTACCTCGAAAAGGGCGAGATACTCAACAGCGTGAACCTCCCCAACCTTTCACTGGCAAAGACAGGCGACGCTCTTATCACCGTTATCAGCAAGGCTGCCGACGGTATCGCTGACAAGCTTGCCGGTGCTTCCGGCGTAACGGTTGCCGAAAAGGCTTCCGCCGAGAAGAAAGGTATGGCTTACACCATTCTTGATGTCAAGGGCGACGCTGATGCTGCAAAGGCAAAGCTCGAAGCTGTTGACGGAGTTATCAGAGTAAGAGTTATCAAATAATCATAATATCCTTTCTAAAAACAGAATCCCCGTATGCACAACAGTGCAGGCGGGGATTCTGTTATGTTACGGGGTTTGTATCGTCTATATCTATCTCCTCTGTTGTGTCCTGATCGTCTATATCCGACAGACCGATTTCTTCGATCACCAGCTTCGGGCTTTCGAGCAGGGCTTTCCGGAATTTCTCTGCAAAGCCCTCCGACAATGCAAAAACATTGTTCATACTTGTGCGCACCAGAAGTGTATTGCTGCCGACCCGCAAAACCACATTTCCGCTGTGATATCCGTTCACATAGAGATAAATACGTCCGCCGGAGCTACCCTGAGGCTCGTCGGTAAGATACTGCGCTGACGCAAACTCCGCTTTCAACATTTCGGTCAGTTTTTTCAATTCTGCCTCGTCGGTAAGCGATACAAACACGTCTTTCCCGTTTATTGACGTGTGGTACTGTATTCTTCCGATACCCGTAAAGCCCTTGTCCGCAAGATACTCGCCGAGTGTGCCGTATATCGGGATAGTTATATTATTTGCGGCGGATATCGCTTTCAGCGAGTTTTCAAGTTCACCCTCCGCGTAAGCTGTACGGAAAACATTTGCACCGTCCCGGATATACATATTTCCGTCTGCGCGCAGTATGAATGTCAGTCTCGCGTGATTCCTCAGCATCACGCTTATCATGACCTCATAATTTATCACCTCATTTGGACTGCATTTTTTAACCGTTCTGTTCCGATATTTTGTAAGCAGTCCGATGATATAGTCAGTACCGATCCTGCCGCCGTTTATAGCTGTATCGTATACATCCCGGACATCACACCATGATTGAGAGATACTGTCAGCAGTAACTTCAAGTGCGCTCGCGATATCACCGACTGTCGAGACGGTTTCCGGAATAAGAAGTTTTTTCAACTTGTTGAATAAACTTGCTGTATCCGCTTTGCTGACGGTAAACCGTATTATTCCAAGAACATACATTTTGTTGTTATAGAACACATTGTTTGTTATCTCAACAACTCCGTCTTCACTGACTCGTATAAAAAAGCTTATGGTATTTGCGATATCATCTTCATCGTCCGGTTCCTCGATTATATCCTCGTCTTCCTCTCCGATATTAAAATAGGAACTGTAATTCCGCCACGCGGAATAGTTGTTATATCTGTCCGTCATGATATGAACAGGCTGTTTTACGTCCATTATCTGCAATTCAAGCGTCTGTTTCCCCTGCCCTATCGCCGCGTTTGAGGAAGCTTTTGCGCTTCCGAGACTGTGTATAAAGTCCTGTATGAATTCATAGTCTGTGAGATTCATCGAAAGTGCCGCAGCATTGTAGTTGTCACCGCTGTAGTAGTATGACCCGTTCCAAGCGTAAAGCTTGTCGAATGTCAGACCAAAGTTTTCGGCGAAAACTTTGTCAAGCGTATCTCCCTCATTCACGGTGATAGCTGTATTTGTCTCCACGGCTGCATCGTCATCGCTGTCGTCAACAATAATAGTAATATCATCATTGTCAGACTCTTCGCTGTCCACAACTACATCATCATCAGAATCATCATCTGTATCATCAACCGATTCAACTTCTTCATCATCACTTATAATGTACGCATCATCACCTTCATCTGCCGGAATATCTATATCAATATCATTTTCTTCGTCTGTGTTTTTTTCGGTCACCGGTACTACTACAGCAATGCCGGAACCTGCGTCTGTCTCATTCCCGGAAGATTCCTCGTCATCGTCAATAAGTACAGCCGTAACATCTCCGGATTCTTCATATTCATCTTCCGTTGTCTCTTGTTCCGTATTTCCGGCAGATTCTTCACTTTCAGCCTCCGATGTGGTATCATTGTTTACCGTGACCGTGACGTGTTCGCCGGTATTGTCAGTATTATCCGTTATCCCGGCAGACGCTTCCTCCGCAGCAGTTGAAGCTGTAGTTTCCTCCGCAGTAACGCTCGTGGTACCTGACGTACCTATCTCAGACTGCGGGATTCCGGCAGTTTCGGTTGTATCGGGAGTATCGCTTCCCTCCGGATCTCCGGAAGTATCGGACAGTACATCAGAAACCGGCTCCGTGCTGATCTCAGGTTCATCGGTATCGGTAATTACCGGTGACACCGCAGATACAACTGTTTCCGATACCGGTGCAGCCGTTGTGACCGATGTTTCGGCAGGTTCAACCACTATCCTGCCGTTCATAATGACAGGCACAATAACCGCTGCGCCGACGGCTATCACTATCGCCGCTGCAGCCGCAAGGTATTTCGTGTACCGGTATATCCGCGGTCTGTCGGTTTTCCGGATAAGCACGCTCATTCTGCGTTCAAACTCCGCAGACGGTACATATCCGGTTTCCGCGGTGTCGCGCAGTTCCAGTGAATACCGGGGCGTAAGCACTTCACCGAGCGCTTTTGTAAGTATATCTTCCATAGTTATCCCTCACACATTCAGACTGTAATCCCCTGCTCGTCCAGCAGTTCCCGCAGCTTGATACGGGCGCGTTCCGATCGCTTTCTTACCACAGCCTCCGATACTCCGAGAGCGGCTGCTGTCTCTTTAACGGACAGACCTGTGACATTTTGCAGATAAAGCGTCTGTGCGTATATCTCCGGCAAAGAACGGATAGCCTCGACCACCCGCTGATATCCGTAATCCCCCAGCACCTCGTCGGACACGTCCGAACTTTTATCCGGCAGTTCTTCGTCCTCGTCAAGCGGTATCTCCCTGCGCCTGTTCCGCGCCCGCAGAATGTCGTATGCGCAGTTCTTAACGATAACACAGTAACAGGCGGCACGTTCCTGACCGCTGCGTTCTTTCAGTTTGCCGAAGTTATCGGCGATCTTAAGGAATGCGCAACTCACGGCTTCCTCCGCGTCATGGTAATTGTCGGTAATGTTATAAGCTATTGCGATCATCTTGTTCTTATATCTTTTGTATGCGTGTTCAAACAGAACCCTGTCCTCGGGTTCGTCGAGCATAGCCATATAAACAGATATCATAGTTCTGCCGCACCTTTCAATAAAATGATCCTATCTCAGACGGAGAATATCCGTCTGAATATATAACGTTTTTCAGTCATTGTTTGTGACAGATCAATGCTTGTTTTCCAAAATTTTGTATAATATGACAAATACAACAGTCTTGTTTTGTTTATTTTTACAACAAAACAGGCATACAACTCTGTATGCCTGTCATCATCAGTGTTTCTTTTCGTTTTCGGCTGTCTCGGTGTAAAGCCGCGAATAGCTTTCATATCTTGACTGCGGTATTTTCCCTGCCGCAAGTGCAGCAGTAACTTCACAGCCTATCTCTTTCAGATGTGCGCAGTCGCTGAACCTGCATTTTCCGATATACGGTGCAAATTCCCGGAAACAGTCCGCCAATTCCTCTTTTGGGATACGTCCGTACCGTTCGATATCCACCGTAGAAAACCCGGGAGTATCAGCGATATAACCGCCGTCAAGCGGGTACATTCTTACTTCGCGGGTGGTATGTCTGCCGCGTCCGAGTTTGCGGCTGATCTCGCCGGTCTCGCTGCAAAGCTCCGGGAATATCCGGTTCATCAGGCTGGACTTGCCCACCCCCGAATTACCGATCAGCGCAGTCACCTTTCCCGCGGCGTATTCGCGTATCTCAGCGGCATCTTTGTTTATATCCGTGAAGAAGCATTTATAACCTGCACCCGCATAAACGTCCGCAAGCTCCGCGCAGCCCTGCTTGTCGGTCTTTGTGAATATCAGCGCAGTTTCAATATCCTTGCTTTCAAATATCGCTATCAGTTTATCTATGATATACGCGTTTGGCGCGGGTTCGCAGGAAGATACCACAAACAGTATCATATCGAGATTTGCCAGCGGCGGACGAACAAGGTAATTCCGACGTTCACCTATGCTGTCAATGACCGGTTCTGCGTTATCGTCGGTGATAACACATACATTGTCGCCCACAGCGGGAGAAACAGACTTGTTCCGGAATATCCCGCGTGCCCTGCAATCGAGCAGCCCGTCTGCCGTTTCCGTCCGGTATATGCCGCCCACCGAGCTGATGATCTTTCCGTTGAGCTTTTTCATCAGCCCTCCGCTACGATCTGGTCGTCGTCATTGGAAGAAACGGGAGTTTCATCAACTTCCTCGTTTGCGTTATTACCGTGACTCTCCGACTCACCGTTATCCTCGGAAGCAGGCTCATCCGCGGCAGTCGTCTCAACGGGAGTTTCATCTGCCGAGACCGCGCTGAGAAGCTGCTTGAACACTTTGCCGTTGAAGTTGGAATTATCAACGCCCCAGTCCTTGATCGGCTCTCCGTTGTCATCAACGTTTGTGAAATCTACGCGGCAGTTGAAGAAAGTACCCTCTGCGCCGGTATCTATAGAACGTACCCTTACTGCGTATTCATGCTGACCGTTGTTACTGAATGACCATACAAAGTTATCCAGCAGGCTTAAGTTCTTTACCTCGGTCATATCCTCCTGCAGCGTACCGTCGATGTAGTATTTGAATTCAAACTCACCTGACGCAACGCCCTTGATGTTGATCTTTATGGTTGCGGTGCGGGACTGAACTCCGCCGCTGCTTACCACTATCTCGACTATCGTATTCTTTACAACCACAGTGGTAGGAGCAATGCTCTGACTTATAACGTGACCCTCTTCGACCTCGTTGCTCGGCTGACGAAGCACGGTAAGAAGTATGTCATACTCCTGCGCACGAAGCTCCGCGCTTCCGAGGGAAAGGTTGATAAGCTGCGGAACAGCTGTAGTCTCGTCGCTTGCGCCGTTGCTGACATAGCAGGTAACGGTGGTACCTACCTCAACGAAGTCATGCGCTGCGGGATTTGTGCGTATTACGCAGTTTGCGGCAACGTCATCGTCGTCCTGTCTGATTATCTCGTATTTCAGCTCCTGCCTTGAAAGCATGGTGATAACATCATTTATCGGTTTCTCAACAAAGTCGTCTATTTCCACCAGCTTAGGACCGTTGCTGACAGTTACCTCAACGTTCTGGTTCTTCTTTATTGTTCTGCCCGGCATGACGCTCTGGTTCATTACCACATTCTTCGGGTATTTGGAATCATATTTGAGAGTCGGGGTGAGATTGAAGTCTCCGTACTCCGAAAGAACATCGTCCCATGTCATATTTAGCAGGCTCGGCATTTTGACTTCCTCGCCCGCGGCGCTCTCGATGTAGCCCACGTTGGTAGTAACCACCGTGTAGATCAGCCATGCGGTCATTATGACAAACGCCGTGGCAAGCGCAAACAGTATCGGCAGTACCGGTGAACGTCTGCGGCGTTCATAATAGAACTCGTCGTCAAAGTATTCCTCGTTGTCGTCATACTCGTCATCGAAGCTGTCGTCACCGTCATCGTCCGTTTCAAGTACACGCTTTTTCTGCTTGTTGGTATGCTGTTCCTTTGCCGTTTCGGGATCAATCTTGTCAAAATACTTGGTGGAGCCGTCGGTCGAGAAATACTTGTACTCAAAAACAATGCTCGGATTCTTCTTGAATTCCTCGATATCCTTTATCATCTCACCCGCGGTCTGATAACGCTCAGAAGGCACTTTCTGCATCGCCTTCATTGTTATTTCCTCAAGACCTTCCGGTATCGAGCTGTTTATCTCGGTCATCTTGCGGGGCTTTGTCTGCATATGCTTCAAAGCAATGGAGACCGGGTTATCGCCGTCGAAAGGCTTTACGCCGGTAAGCATTTCATACAGCATGACTCCGACGGAATAAATATCGCTCTTTTCGTCGGTAACTTCTCCCCTTGCCTGCTCCGGGCTGATATAATGCACAGAGCCTATCGCTTTCTCTGAGATCGTCTTGTCAGTCTCACGGTTGAAATGCGCGATACCGAAATCCATGACCTTTATCGTACCGTCCGCAAGCAGCATTACATTCTGCGACTTGATATCGCGGTGGACTATGCCCCTGTCATGCGCGTGCTGGAGCGCACGGAGTATCTGCGTTGTGAAGTGTACGGCATCACGCCATTTAAGCACGCCCTGCCGCTCGATGTATTCGGTGAGTGTGATACCGTCGATATATTCCATTACGATGTACTGGATCTTATCCGTGAATCCGACATCGTAGATCTTTACAATATTTTTGTGAGAAAGAAGCGCAATAGCCTTGGATTCATTGCGGAAACGGCGGAGGAAGTCCTCGCTCTTGGCAAACTCGTTCTTGAGTATCTTCACCGCGACCGTCTTGTTCTCGGTGATATCCGTTGCCTTGTATATATCAGCCATTCCGCCGACACCGATAAGCTCCGTAAGCTCATAACGGTTATCAAGCTTCTTTCCGATGTTCTTGTCCATTCAGCTCAGTTCCTTTCATCGGACAGTTCGTATATATGAGTAATTATGTTCATACCTCGACCAAAGCGACGGAAACATTGTCTCTGCCGCCGTTGCCGAGCGCGTAGTCTATCAGAAGATCACAGGCACGGGAAATCGGATTGTTCACTATTATCTCTGCGATCTCAGCATCGTCGCCGTAGGCGTGGAGTCCGTCGGAAGAGAAAAGCAGAATGTTGCCTTCGTCGAGGTCTATCTCGAAGTAATCGGGAGTAATGTTGCGCTCCGCACCGACAGCGCGCGTAATGCGGTTCCTGTCCGGGTGGATCTTGCTCTCTTCTTCGGTGATCTCGCCGCGCTCGATAAGCTTGCGGACGTATGTATGGTCTTTGGTGATCTGCTGTATGCTGTCGTCGAAGATGTGATATGCCCTGCTGTCTCCGACATTGATTATGTAGGCTCTGCCGGCATAGATGATACCGGCTACACAGGTAGTACCCATACCGTACTTGTCGGACTCCCTCGAAGCGCGGTCAAACACAAGGCTGTTTGCAGCCGTTACAGACGTTATGAGAAGGTTGCGTATGAAATTGCGGTTTATATTACCGCGGAAACCTTTTCTTATCCTGTCCGACATAAACTCGACAGTCATCTCGCTGGCAACGCTGCCGGCGTTCTCTCCGCCCATTCCGTCACAAAGTATTACCGCAACAGCGTCATCTTCGAGCATATCTGTCCATACTCTGTCCTGATTCTCACTTCTTTTCAGACCGATATCGGTCTTGGAAAAGCATTTCATACCGACCCCTCTTTTCTACGGGTAAAATAACGGCAAAAGCCATAGATCTCTATCTTATCTATTATACACTAAAACTCTGAATAAATCAACTGTAAAATGGTTACAAATTTCTTACAATGAGGTAACAAATTTAGTGATTTATCTCAATTTGCAATACTGTCCCGGCGCAGCTGCCCGCAGGCGGCATTTATATCGGCACCGAGCGTTCTCCGCACAGTGGCGTTGATACCGCTGTCCGTAAGCATTTTCTGAAATTCCCGGACTTTCGCGCTTCTGCGGTATTCCCGCTCGCGTATCTCATTCACGGGTATCAAATTAACATGACAAGGTGAAAGCGGTCTCAGCAGCTTTATAAGCTCCTTTGCGGTTCCCGGGTCATCGTTTACCCCGGAGATAAGCGCGAACTCAAAGCTTATACGCCTTCCCGTCTTATCGAAGTAGTACCTGCACGCCGACATCAACTCTGCCGTGTCATACCGTTTGTTTACGGGCATTATCGCACTGCGCTTTTCGTCAGTCGGAGCGTGCAGGGATACCGAAAGCGTGAGTCCCGTTTTCATATCCGCAAGTTCTCTGATGCGCGGAACTATCCCGCAGGTGGAGAGCGAAACATGACGCAGGCTCATATTCTTGCCCTTTTCGGACGAAAGCAGCGACAGGAATTTCATAACATTGTCGAAATTGTCAAGCGGTTCGCCTATTCCCATTAATACAAGGCTCTCAACCTTTCTGCCGCTGTCGCGTTCAGTCTCATATACCTGCAACAGCATCTCCGAGGGTGTAAGGTCACGGACAAATCCGGCTTTTGTGGAAGCACAGAAGCTGCACCCCATTTTGCAGCCTACCTGAGTCGAGATACACAGACTGGTGCCGTGTCTGTAGCTCATAAGAACTGTCTCGCAGCGCTCTCCGTCCGCGAATTCATACAAATACTTGACCGTACCGTCAAGCCGGGATTCAAGCTTTCGTTTTACCGCAGCGCGCGGTATCACATACAGTCCGTCAAGCTTCTCGGTAAGCGCCCCCGGAAGATTCGAGCAATCTGCAAACGCGGTCACACGCTTTGCATGAAGCCAGTCAAAAAGCTGTGACGCGCGGAATTTTTTCTCGCCGAGAGCCGTGATCTCTGCCTCAAGCTCTGCGGGAGTGAATGAAAGAATGTCTTTTTTGTTCATATTATTTAAAATGTAGGCTCTGTCACATCGTTCGATTGACTTTCACTAAGAAAAATCAGAATTTGGCGCGACGGCGCCTCCGGATCCGTATGTTACTTTTCATCAGAGGAATGGTTTTCTACCTCGCAGCCGTTATTATCTGCTGTGATAAATCATAATTTATCTGAATGGAAATGTACTTATCATTCCATTTTCTTTTTGTTCGGAATACAGTTTATCAATATCATTTTTATCAGATAAATGATACCAATCGTCTAAAATAATATCCGTTACACTTTCCCAATCTCTTTCAAGGCAGATATCATCTATCGTATTGGCGATAAATAAACAATCAAGAGAGTCAAAATAAATTTCTCCGCTCCCGTCACTCACGCCACATCGCTGAAAACTGACTTTGGCATCGTATTTTATTACCATATACTCATCACTGTGATTACTGAAATATATTCTAAATTCCGGTTCGCCCTCAAGTTTATTATATAATTCTTTGAATTGTTCAGATGTGAAATCAAGAGTATCATTTGTCAATTTAATTCACCTACTTGTTTACAATGCTAAATTCCGATTTATCACAGCAGAGAATAACGGCTGCGAGGCAGAAAACCATTCCTCTGATGAAAAGTAACATACGGATCCGGAGGCGCCGTCGCGCCAAATTCCGATTTATCGTATTAAAATCAACCCAATATCCGACTGTAAGCATAATATATCCGATCGGAAGTATAAGGCATACCAGATAGCTTATGTATATAAGGTCAGCCGGCAGGCATACCATAAACACCGCAACTGTTGCCGTTACGACAGCCGATCCCGTTTTTGCCGATATTCTGTTCATATCAACTCTTCCAACTCTTACTGTTATTTTTTTCTGTCAAAGACAGCCGTGAAAAAGCCGTCTCCCCCCGATGTACCGGGGATATATGTCTTTGTACGGATAAGTGCAAAATCCTTGTTTTCCTCCGCAAACCGTTCCGCAATATCTTCATTCTCGGCACGGTTCAGTGTGCAGGTGGAGTACACCAGTCTGCCGCCCGGTCTTACATAGTTCTTTGCGTTGTTTATGATCCTTTTCTGTATTTCCGGAAGTCCGGATATCTCGTCCTTGCGTTTGTACTTTATCTCCGGTTTGCGTCGTATCACACCAAGTCCGGAGCAAGGAACATCGCACAGAACCCTGTCAGCCTGCGGGAGCGTTCCGTCATAAACGGACGCGTCACTCACCCGTGCTGTCACAATACCAAGTCCGAGACGCTGCGCACCCTGCTTTATAAGCGACACACGGCTTTCGTAAAGGTCGGAGGAAAGCACTGTTCCGGAATTGTTCATCAGTTCGGCAAGCGTGAACGTTTTTCCTCCGGGTGCAGCACACATATCTATGACAGTTTCGCCGGGCTGCGGTGCAAGCGCTTCGCAGCAAAGCTGAGAGGATAAGTCCTGCACATGGAACAAGCCGTTTTTATAGGCGCGAAGATGTTCTATGCCGGTGAAGTTCTCAAGCACAACACAGGTGTCACTTCCGTTATACCTGTCGGCTTTCACTCCGTCCTCCGCAAGCTCATATATAAGATCGTCCGCGTCACAAACGGTAGTATTGACACGGGCATATACCGGCGGTCTGCCGAATGTGGAGGAAAGCATTTGTTCCGTGCGTTCTTCACCGTACTCCGAACACCACATCTTCACTATCCAGCGGGCGCAGGAGTATCTTACCGAAAACTCCGAGAGCCTGTCCGATGTATCGAGCCTTATCTGCTTCCCACCTCTTATAAATGCACGCAGCACAGCATTCACAAAGCCTTTTGAACGCTGCGGCGCGAGTTTCACAGTCTCGTTCACCGCCGCGCTTTCCGGGATATCCATATACATAAGCTGATAGATACCCATTCTCAGAAGCTGGAGCGTATCGTTTTCGATATCATCAAACTCTGTCTTTGAATATGTCCGTATCACATGGTCAAGCGTCATTCTGCGCTCCACGACTCCATAGAACAGCGCAGTGACAAATGCCCTGTCCGATTTATCCCGTGAAAGCTGCGCATCGAGCGCGAGATTTGAATACGAACCGTCGGTCTGCGCACGGGCAAGCAGCGACAGCACACTTTCTCTTCCGTTCATATCAGCGCTTTCTTGAGAACTGGAGAATAAGCCGCAGAAGCTGAACGAGAGAGGTAAGGAAACTTGCCACATACGTCATTGCCGCAGCGCTCAGCACTTTCTTTGCTCCGTCAAGCTCGCTGCCCACAAGTATCTGATTGGCTTCAAGCGTATTTATCGCGCGCTTGCTTGCATCGAACTCCACAGGCAGAGTGACAAGCTGAAAGACAACGACTACCGAATAGAACACGATCCCGACTTCGATGATGAACAGCCATTGCAGGATAAAGCCGACCGTCAGCACCCAGAACCACGCTCCGGAGCAGAAGTTCACAAGCGGGAAAATGTTGTTGCGTATGCGTATGGGATTATAACCGCGTGCGTATTGTATCGCGTGACCGCATTCATGGGCTGCAACCCCGATAGCGCCTATCGAATTGATGTTATATGTGCTGTCGGACAGACACACCGTATTTGTGCGGGGATCATAGTGATCGGTCAGATTCCCCGGAACGTGCATGATCGCCACATTGCTGAGTCCGTTGCAGTCAAGTATCAGGCGTGCCGCTTCATGCGCTCTCATGCGGTTCTGCGGAGTTACCATGTTATACTTGTTGAAAGTGCTTTTTACCCTTACCTGACAGATAAGAGCAAAAACGATCATGCCAATCAGCACGATACCGTAGAACTTTCCGGCAAAAACATCATATATCAGGTTGAATATCGTTCTTGCGCTTGAAGCCATTAAAACCATAGCTTTGCTCCTTACTCACCGAAAACCGTACCTGCGGGGACTTTCTTTCCGCGCAGATAATCATCGGCGGACATACGCTTGCTGCCCTCCGCCTGAACGTCCGTCAGCCGAAGAACATACCCTCCGCATGAGACTCCGAGCCTGTCGTCGGCAGCAGTCCCGGCGGGTGCGTCGGTTTTTATATCCGTCTTTTCTGCAAAATAAACCTTGAACCGCTTTCCGCCGAGGGTTGTGAACGCGCAGGGACTTGCGGACATACCGCGTATCAGGTCATACACCTTTTCTATCGGCTGTGAGAAGTCGATCCTGCACATCTCCTTTGTGAGCATGGAGGCATAGCAGGTGTTCTCGTCAGTCTGTGGAGTTCTCGGCGCGGTGCCGTTTTCAAGCTTTGCGAGAGTTTCAACGATAAGCTCAGCTCCCATTTCCGAAAGCCTGTCGTGCAGCTCGGAAGCCGTCATTCTCTCGTCTATAGCTATTTTGTCGGTAAGTATCATATCGCCGGTGTCAAGCCCCTCAGCCATGTACATCGTGGTGACACCTGTCTCTTTCTCGCCGTTGATTATGCAGTGCTGAATAGGCGCTGCCCCTCTGTAGCGCGGGAGCAGTGACGCGTGAACGTTTATGCAGCCGTACTTCGGCAGTTCAAGCACCTCTTTCGGAAGTATCTGACCGTAAGCCACAACTACGATGCAGTCCGGCGCAATACCGCGCAGCGTCCCGATCGCAGCCTCCGCGTCCTCGCTTCTGGAACGGCGCAGCGAAAGCGGCTGATAAACCGGGATACCGTGCTTTTCCGCACACTCCTTTACCGGCGGCGGAGTCATCTTATGCCCGCGGTTCTTCGGCTTGTCGGGCTGTGTGAACACACCCGCAACTTCGTGACCCGCACGGATAAGCGCTTCAAGACACGGGACCGCAAAATCCGGCGTTCCCATAAAAACCAGTTTCATACCGGGATCCCCCCTGTTATTTTTTTCTCTTTTCCTCAACATCTTCCGGCTCCACCATTTCGTCAGCAAGATCGGTGAAGATGATTCCGTTCAGATGATCTATCTCATGGCACAGCGCCCTTGCCAGAAGTTCGGTACCTTCGATCTTGAACTCCTTGCCGTAACGGTTCTGTGCAGTGACTTTTACCTTTGCGGGGCGCTCAACATATCCCCACTGATTGGGTGAAGAAAGGCAGCCTTCGATCTCACGCTGCTTTCCGCGCATAGATGTGATAACCGGGTTTATAAGCTCGATAACGCCGTCTCCCACATCTATCACCACTGCTCTGCGCAGAATACCTATCTGCGGTGCTGCAAGACCAACGCCGTCCTGAGACTTCATCGTCTCATACATATCGTCCAGCAGTACCCAGAGCTTGTCGTTGAACTCAGTGACCTCCCGGCATTTCTTGCGCAGTCTCTCATCTCCGAATTTTATTATGTTCCTCAGTGCCATTTTCTGTACCCTTTCTGTTTATATATATGTTCAAAACGGCTTCTTGCCGTCAAGCCAGCCTTTGCTTCTCCAATACTCGGAATCCGTCCTGTTCCAGCCGTTTTTCTGCGTCATACCGAAGATGCGGAAGAACAGCTTTGTTTTAAGACTTACTCTCTTACGTCCGGCAGAACCGATGACTTTCTCAGCTTTGCGCCGGACTTTTCCGCGTATAATATCCTTATCCTTGTAATCGGCGTAGTTGCCGCCCATTTTCATTGTAGTGACTCCGAAACTGTAAACATCGGAGATACCCATGAAAAACAGATTGCTTTTCAGCAGCTTTACTGTCTCCTTTACTCCGGAACCGCCCGCTGTCGTTATGATAAGCCCCGTCTTGCCGAACATCTCCTCCGCGGGACGATGTACCAGCCACATATACGCGAAATGGTCAAGCAGCGCTTTCATAGCACCGGTGCATGAACCGACAAAAACCGGCGTTGCAAGGATTATAACATCTGCGCGCAGCAGCTTCTCCGCTATAGGAGAAACTTTAGCATAGTGCGGACATTTTTCCTCGCCGTGCAGAATACAGTTTGCGCAGCCGCAGCATATCTCGTCAAAGTCGCGCGGAAGAACTGCTTCTTCCGTTTCGGCACCGTTACTGCGGAATTCCTCAAGGAAAAGATCGGTAACCGCGCGTGTGTTTCCCCTGTGCGCAGTACCGGCTATCACAAGAACTCTCATATTATCTCACCGTTAAAATCCACATAGAAGCTGACCTTTCTGAACTCCGGCAGCTTGTACGCTGAAAGCATCACAAATCTCAGCATATCACGGAACTTCCTGTTATTGCGGCACTTCACGATTATTTTAGCCCGGAAGCTCCCGTTTATCCGTCCGCCCGCAGTGGGTCCAAGTATTATCGCGGGCATACTGCTTCCCGCTTTTGCAGTCTCGGAACAAAGCATATCCCTGAATCTCTCCGCGGCAGCTTCAAGTTCATGCTCGTCACCCGCGGAGAACGCTACCATGCACAGGTCACAGAACGGCGGAAATATAAGCGCTCTGCGCACTTCCGACTCCTGCTCGTAGAACCCCTTGTAATCCTGTCTGGCGGCAAGTTCAAGAACATAATGATCCGGAGAGTAAGTTTGCAGATAAGCCCTGCCTTTCTTTGAGCCGCGCCCGGAGCGTCCGACTACCTGCGTTATTAGCGAGAATGTCTTTTCGTAACCGAGGTAATCCCCGGCGTAAAGCGATTTGTCTATAAGAAGTACACCCACCAGCGTTACATTCTCAAAGTTAAGCCCCTTTGCTATCATCTGCGTACCCACCATGATGTCGTACTCATTGTTTGCAAACTCTTTGAACCGCCGTTCATAGGAATACTTCGACATGGTGGTGTCTGCGTCCATACGCAGTATCCTCGCCTGCGGGAAGTATTGCTTTATCTCGTCCTCGATGCGCTGTGTACCTGTTCCGCTTGAATATATGAACCTGCTTCCGCATTTTGTGCAGGTATGCGGCATCGGCTTTCTGAACCCGCAGTAATGACAGATAAGGCTGTTGTTTACTTTGTGGTAAGTCAGCGGTATGCTGCAATTCGGACATTCTTCCACATTACCGCAGCTTATGCAGTTCACATAGGTGTGGTAACCGCGCCGGTTCAGCAGCAGCATGGACTGCTCTCCCCTGTCAAGATTCAGCGCAAGTTCGTCCAGCAGTTTCTGACTGAAATTGCTGCGGTTGCCGCGCTCCGCCTCAACTTTCATATCTATCATCTCAACGTCCGGCAGTACCGCGCTGCTGTACCGTTCGTTCATCTCGAACAGACTGTATCTTCCGTTCAGAGCGTTATAGTAGCTGTCAAAAGACGGAGTCGCGGACGCAAGCAACAGCAGCGCCTTATGCCGGTAACAGCGCATTTTGGCGATATCACGGGCATGGTAGCGCGGCGACATCTCGGATTTGTAGGTATGCTCGCCCTCTTCGTCTATCACGATGATCCCTATGTTATCGCAGGGCGCAAAAACAGCGCTTCTCGTGCCGATAACGATCCTCGCTTCTCCGGAGCGTATGCGCTTGTACTCGTCGGCTCGCCTGCCGAGTGACAGGCTGCTGTGTATAATCGCTACAGAGTTGCCGAACAGACTGCGGAACTTTCCGACAGTCTGAGGAGTAAGCGCAATCTCCGGCACAAGCAGGATCGCTGTTTTGCCGATATCACGGCAATGCTCGATAAGCTTTATGAACACCGAAGTCTTGCCGCTCCCGGTAATGCCGTGGAGCAGTGCGTAACGCGATTCCCCGGAATCCATAAGTTCCCGCAGACCGTCGTAGGTTTTCTGCTGAAGCGGAGAAAACACAATATCCGACAGCTTTTCGGTAACTTCGGCACTTCCGCTTTCCGCGCGTGAAACCTCAGTCTCGGTTATTTCAATGAAGCCTTTCTCCGAAAGGCGTTTCACCACTGAATCCGTCACTCCGCAGAGATAGCAGATTTCTTTGAGAGATGCAGTCCCGACTTCCGAAAGTGTTTCGAGAACGGTTTTCTGCTTCGGCGAGAGTTTTTCGCCGTCTGTCTCAGCACCTGTCAGCGTAACCGTCTTTTCCGTCTCGTCCCCGACACGCCGTTTTACATTCTCGTAAACCAGAACGATACGTTTCTCAACAAGCTTGTTTACGGTATCGGAGTTTTCCGGCAGTCCGAACAGTTCTTCAAGTTCCTTATCGGAACTGCATCTTTCAGCCTGTTCCACAAGTGCGGATTCTCTATCCGAAAGTTTGCCGTCCGCCTGCGCAAGACGCGCCGACAAAGAATTGAATGTATGTTTCCGGTTTATATAAACGGCAAGCCCCGGCGGGAGCATCGTTCTCACAGCGTCGTAATATGTACAAAGCGTGCTCTCCCGCATATATGCGGCGATCTCCAGCATTTCGTCGTTCAGGAAACTCCCGTCGTCCGCAGCCGCAAAAATGTTCTTTATCATTCCTGCCGGCCGTTCCTCCGTAAGTGCGAAAACCACTCCTATCCGGTGTTTGTTTCCTCTTCCGAACGGTACTATCACTCTCATACCGGGTCTTATGTCAAGTTCATCCGGTATTCCGTATGTGAACAGAGCGTCAAAAGCAAAAGCAGTCTTTTCAACCGCTACCAGCGCATACCGGTTATTGCTCATTCGGCAAGCAGCCCGTCTATAACACCGGGTCTGTTCTCACGTCTGCACTTTTCCGCACGAACAACGGCGAGGAAATCTTCGACCGCGGTCTCAAGTTCGGCGTTTGTCACGAGATAATCGTAGTTCTCCGCGAATTTAAGCTCTTTCCGA
>JAGAWN010000225.1 GCA_017941355.1 Ruminiclostridium sp.
AGGACGAAATGAGCTTGACATCAAGGAATGTGTCCGTTGTTTAAATGCACCGCAGGCGCATTTAAACAACATCTGAAAATCTGTTTTGCAGATTTTCAGTCAATAACTGCCAAAAGGCAGTTATTGAGGACACATTAATTATTATAACACTTTCCGTTTTATAATTCAACTGTTTTGTGAAAAATGTAATGATTTTGTAATAAATTGAATACGCGGAAAAGGGCTGAAAAAGGATCATTAGCTGTTCGGATATAATGCGGTCTTGCGCGGTTCCGGCGAAACGGTAAAACGTTTTTTGTTGTACATGACTAAAGTGTGGATCGGTTTTATGTGCAGTGTGCCGAAAATGCAAAAAGCGCTTGACATACTATGTCTGTCGTGGTATTATGATACTACGGCAGACATAGTATCGTCTGACGTAATATCCGATACCGCCGCACCGTTATCCCTCTACAAATTCGCGGTGCGGCAATTCCGCGGGGAGGTGGGAGTTTGATAAGCAGCGATATAATCCGGGGTTACACCGACACGATGATACTGTTCATAGTGTCCCGCGGGGATTCCTACGGCTACGAGATATCCAAGCAGATCAAGGACATATCAGAGGACAGCTACGTCATGAAAGAAACTACGCTCTATTCGGCACTGACGCGGCTCGAAAAGAACGGCTTCATTACGTCCTATGCCGGTATCCACGACGGACGCAAGCGCACATACTACAAGATCACGGAGCAGGGAACAGCCTACTACAAAGAGAAGTGCGCCGAGTGGGAGCTGACAAAGAAAGTTATCGACAAGTTTATTGAAACATAACAGGAGGAAAAGAAAATGGAGATCATAATGAGCTACATAGACAGCATGTTTGCGGGAGTCCCCGTGACCGATGACACCAAGCGGCTTCGCGAGGACATCACCGCGAATATGTGCGACAAGTACGATGAACTGATAAAGGAAGGCAAAAGCACGAACGAGGCTATCGGAACGGTAATATCCGAGTTCGGCAATATCGACGAGGTGCTGACGGAAATGGGAGTTTCCCGCGTTCAGGCTGTCCCCGCGGCAATTCAGACCGCAGACCCTGCGCGTCCCCACGTCAAGCGTATCCGGCTTTTCGGATCGCTTGCCGGGATAGGAGCGGGGCTTATTGTCTGCGGAGCCTCGTTCGTTTCGGCACTCGCTGCCGCAAACTATTGGGGCAGAACGTTCTCCGAATTCGGAGCGGCAGGCGTTGTTCTGCTCCTCGGCGGAATGACGATGATAATATTCGCAATGCTGGTTCGGACACGGATACTGACCGAGTGCGCAGCGCTCACACCGGAGATCAGGAACCTGCTGAAGCTGCAATATGCCGAAAACGAAAAGCATGATTTCAAGCTTAGAATGATATTCGGCGGCTTGCAGCTCGGCGCGTTCGTGATATGTATTCTTGCGGACATACCTTCGGGAAATTCGTGCAACGCGCATATATTCATGACGCTTGTGGTGGCTGCTGCATTCGCCAATGAGATGTATATAAGGCTTGTCCACAGGACTTACGGCATCGTTTTCGGGGAGCCGAAAACCCCGCTTACTTTGCGGTATTTCATTGAACTTCTCACAGTGCCGTTCCTCACTCTCGGGCAGACATTCGCCCGTTACTGTTACGATTCGTTTGGTTCAATGAGCGGCTTCGATGTGGCAGGATTCTTTGTGATCGCGTATATGACCGCGTTTACGGTGGCGGGAATGTTCGACCGCGCGAAGAAGCGCACCGAGCAGATACTCACAAATACCGCAGTAAAAACAGAGGAGCAGACAGTCAGATGATAACAAAACAGCCGCTATGTGTGAAACATAGCGGCTTGTTCGTTATCAGAATGTGAAATCCAGCGGTTCTGCCGGAGGAACGGGTTTCTTCGGAGCAGGAGGAGCTGCGGGAGTCACGGGAGCAGCAGGCGCCGCAGACATACCGGTTCTTGCCGTTACAGATCCGAATGGCGGCGTTGACGGTGCGATCCCCACAGGATCCGGTTCCAGAGGGAGAAGATCTTCACCCGGAGCGTCCGGTTCAAGCGGCATAATATCCATACCGGAGGACATATCCGAGTCTCCGGAGGGTACAGCCTTGTCGTCGAACTTGAAAACGTCCTCTTCCTTTTTGGGAGGTTTGTTGATAACGGGACGCGCGACTTCGCCGATCTCTGAAATGTTTTTGAGTTCAACCGTATGGTTGCTGGGTGCTATCTGGATATCTTCCTCGCTGCTATTTGAGGCAGCAGAGGGATCCAGCGCCTTGATGCTGCCGAAGCCCTGACCGTAATAAGCATTATCGCCGTGCTTGCGGAAATAATGCTTGTCAAGCAGAGCATCGCTGATACGCGTAAGACCGAACTGAAAGTTGGTGTTGTAAACAGCCATGTGTGCGATCTCTTCAAGAACTATCGCGTTCTCGACCGCCTTTTCCGGAGTCTCTCCCCATGTGAAGGGTCCGTGCTGAGCCACAAGGCACGCCTGGACTTCCATTGGTCCCAGATTCCTGCGGGCGAGGGTGTCAACAATAGCGTAGCCGGTGTTCAGCTCGTAGTTCTCTGTTATCATATTTTCCTCAAGCGGCATCGTACAGGGAACATCGCCGTAGAAGTAATCCGCGTGAGTGGTTCCGTAAGCGATGATGTCAAGACCCGCCTGCGCCCATACGGTAGCGAAGCGCGAGTGGGTATGTACTATGCCTCCGAGTTCTTCGTAAGCCTGATACAGCGCGATGTGAGTCGGGGTATCCGAAGACGGGCGGTATTCGCCCTCTACAACTGCGCCGTCCATGTTGACTACCACCATTTTATCGGGTGTAAGTTCATCATACGACACGCCGGACGGCTTTATAACGATAAGATTTTTTTCGCGGTCAATCGCGGAGACATTGCCCCATGTGAGTATAACAAGCCCGCTGTCACGGAGCTGAATGTTGGCTTTGCAGACACGTTCCTTGAGTTCTTCTAACATTGCGCCCTCCTGCATGAACGACTGTATATTCGCAGTACCGTTTTACCGGCACACATCATCACAATAATTATTATACACCTAACCCGCCGATATTGCAATAATATTCCTGATTTTCTACAATTGATTATAAAAATGTTGTAAAATTTTGGCTATTTTCACAACAAAATAATTTACATTCCGGGTGCTTATTTTACGCTGATGAAGAATTCCTTTTTTACGCGTCCGTTTTCGTCGAACTCAACTCCGTCAGCTTCCAGCATATCGCGCTGTGCATTCCCGCCGCCGAAAGCAAAAGCTTCCGATACCTCACCGAAACGGTTCACCACGCGGTAACACGGGATATGAGCGGGATCCGGGTTGACGTGAAGAGCGTAACCCACGACTCTGGCAAGTCTCGGATTCCCGGCGAGCCGCGCGACCTGTCCGTAAGACGTGACTTTACCTCGGGGAATGGTCTGTACCACCGCGTATATCTGCTCAAACGTGTTCATTTCCGTCCGCTCCGGGCAGTGAGATGTGTTCGGCTTCTTCGAGCCATGCCCGTCCCGCCGCGTCAGACGGCATTACAAATCCGCCGCGGGGTGAAAGTCCCACAGAGCCGGTAAGCACGCCGTCCGGCAGGCAGGAACGCTTGAACTGCTGCGAGAAGAAACGTTTCAGAAATACTTTGAGCCATTTCAGTACAGTCTCCGCCGGGTAATCGTCACCGAACGCGCAGCACGCAGTTCTGAACAGCTTTTCCGGCGAATATCCGTGACGCAGCATAAAGTACAGGAAGAAGTCATGCAGTTCGTAAGGACCCACGCTGTCCTCTGTTTTCTGTGTTATCTCGCCGTTCTCTGCCGGCAGCAGTTCCGGGCTTACGGGAGTATCGAGAATGTCGTGCAGAACATCATGCAGCTGCGCATTTTCGCAGCTGTCCGCATAATACGCGACAATACGCCGTATCAGCGTTTTCGGCAGTGACGCGTTTACGCCGTAGTTGGCAATATGATCTCCCGCAAAGGTAGCCCAGCCGAGGGCAAGCTCCGAAAGGTCACCGGTGCCGACAACAAGCCCGTTCTCATCGTTGGCGATATCCATAAGCACCTGCGTGCGTTCCCGCGCCTGTGCGTTTTCAAATGCAGTATTGTGCAGTTCCCGGACGTGTGAGATGTCGCGGAAATGCAGGTTTACGGACTCGCTGATGTCGATCTCGCGCAGGGAAGCGCCGAGCCCCTCGCAAAGCCTGTGAGCATTGCCGCGGGTACGTTCCGAGGTACCGAAGCAGGGCATGGTCACGGCGGAGATATCGGAACGCGGGCGCTCCAGCATATCCATTGTTTCAGCGCAGACGATAAGCGCAAGTGCGCTGTCAAGACCGCCGGAAATGCCGATAACGGCTTTTTTGGCACCGATGTGTCTTATGCGCTTTGCAAGTCCCTCGCACTGCATACGGATAAGCAAACCGCAGCGCTTCGCAAGTGCGTTCTCGTCCTCCGGCACAAACGGAAGTCTTGGGAATCTGCGGGACAGCACCGTGGTGTGCGGCAGCAGGCTGAATTCCCGTATTTCGCAGCAATGTGCGGGAGCGCCGCCGCCGAATCCTGCCTTGCTCCTACGTTCGCAAGCAATTGCACCGAGGTCGGTATCGGCGGTGACAAGTCCGCTCTCAAACAGCTTGCTTTCCGCGAGGATATGTCCGTTTTCGGCGATGATGTCGTGACCGGAGAACACCATGTCTGTGGTGCTTTCGCCGCTGCCCGCGGTTGCGTAAACGTAAGCGCAGGCAAGACGGGAGGACTGCGCACTTATCAGCGTTCTGCGCAGTTCCGCTCTTCCGGCAAGCTCACAGTCAGCCGACAGGCAGAGAATGATATTCGCACCGCCGATTGCGAGAAACTCCGACGGCGGTGCAACCGTTGAAAGCTCACTGCCGAACTCGATGCCGAAGCTGAGATCCGGGTAATCCGAGCAGGTGAAAACTACCGGCTTGAAGTCATCGGTGAAGTACCTTCGCTCCTCCGCGGAAAGCTGACGTTTCGGAACAATGCCGATGATCTCGCCCTTTGTGAATACCACCGCGCAGTTTTGCAGTCTGCCGTTTGCGCGTACCGGAGCGCCGACTGCACATACGATATCGAACTGCGCGGCTGCGCCGATGATGTGTTCAAGGGCGCGCTGAGCGTCATTCAGCAGCGTACTCTGTCTGTACAGATCACCGCAGGTAGAGCCGGTAACGCAAAGTTCCGGCAGAGCGAGAACCCTTACTCCCCGCATATATGCTTCGGTAATTGCGGAAATGATGCTGCGCGCGTTGAATCCGCAGTCTCCGGGGCGTACCTCCGGTGAGACTGCTCCGATCTTGATAAATCCGTCTTTCATGGTATCCCTCCGTATTACAATGCGCGTTCCCCACATAAGGGGAGCGCGCATGATCGTTTATTCATGTATCAGAACTTTGAGATCTCGATGAGTCTCTGCTTCTGAGCTTTGGCTTCATAGAGCATTTTGCTGTAGTCCGTGTCGGTGCGTGAACGCAGCAGCTCGGTCATTTCGCAGATAGGCTCATATATCGGCGTAAGTGAGATGTTGCCGTACATACCTTTCAGAGCGTGTGCGACTTCAAAAGCCTTGTCGAGATCCTTTTCGGCAATGCAGCGTTCAAGTTCGTCGATACGCTCGTCGGGAAGAACGCTTTTTACAAGATCAATATAGAATTGCTCGTCGTTCAGGCATCTCGAAACGCCTTCCTGAACGTTAGCGCCGAAAGCCTTGAGATTTTCGATTGTAAGCATAGTATGTCCCTTTCATGTACAGAATACAGCTCAGTGCTGATTTATGGCAGCTTCGACCAGCTTCTCGAACTCCTCTTCCGGGATCGGTTTTGAGAAGTAGTAGCCCTGTATGATATCGCAGCCCAGTTTTTTCAGCAGATCGTACTGTTCCTTTGTCTCAACGCCCTCTGCGATGACCGGGATATTGAGGAATTTAGCTATGTCGATCATAAGCTGGACCATCTTCATATCTTTTTCGTCCTCCGTGAGCTTGCGGATAAACATCATATCCAGCTTCAGAGCGTCGATAGGCAGGGCAGCCAGCATATTCAGCGATGAGTAACCGGAGCCGAAATCGTCCATTTCAACTCTGAATCCGTCCTCCCGCAGTTTCTTGACTGTTTCGATGATCTGTGAAGAGTTGTCGGTATATGCGGATTCCGTTATTTCCAGCAGATACTCGTGGGGTTCAAGCCCCTCTTCTTTTACGATCTCCAGCAGCTTCTCTTCAAGATGCGGATCGTATATATCTATTCTTGACACATTGACGGAGATCGGGATAGTTATGCCGAACTTGTCTTTCCAGCGGCGTATCTGAGCAGCCGCTTCTTTCCATACATAGTGATCCAGCTTCTGAACAAGACCGTTCTCTTCGAACAGCGGCACAAAGCTGCCGGGTCCCACAAGACCGTATTCCGGGTGATCCCAGCGGATAAGAGCCTCGGCGCTTGACAGCACAGGCTCGCTGCCGGTTATGTTGTATTTGGGCTGATAATAAACCTTGAACTGCCGTTCCTCAACACCGGCATCCATGTCGTTGATAAGCTTTTCGGAGTACAGCTCGCGCTCGTGCATTGTATCGTCGTACAGTGTGAAGCTTGTATTGTAGCTGTTTCTCAGAGAGTTGCAGGCGAGTGTTGCCCGGTCGAAACGCGCTTCAATGTCAATTTTTTTGTCCGCGTTTTTATAAACGCCCATTCTCAGGCTGATCCTTGAGTTGCCGGAAATTTCGGTTATCTCGGTGACTATGCGGTTGAGAAGAGCCTCGTAGCTGTCACGGTGCGAGATGTACAGGAAGAACGTATCCGCGTCGCTGCGGCAGGCGATACCGTCAGCATCGTCAAGGATCCGGTTGAGCTGACCCGCGATGCAGCTTATAACGGTGTCACCGAAGAGTCTGCCGTGCAGTTCGTTTATCAGGTGGAAACGGTTTATGTTGATAACCAGAACGTCCATAGCGGCTTCCGGATAATACTGGTCATGCCGTCTGCAATGCTGGAAGAAGAATTCCTTTGTGTACAGACCGGTAAGCGTATCGTTCTCGGTGGCACTGATAATGCTGTTGTCCTCGGCAAGTTCGATCGAACGCCTTACACGCGCAAGAATGACCTCCGGCATATCGTAGGGCTTCGGGATAAAGTCGGCGGCGCCGAGCTGTAAGCTCTTTACTTCCGCTGTACGTTCGGAAGTAAGCACTATTACCGGGATCCGTGAAAGGTTGGGGTCGTCGTGCAGAAGTGCGAGCAGTTCGTAGCCGTCCATTTTAGGCATAATAAGGTCAAGCAGCACCATAGACAGGGTCTTTTCACGCTTTCTGATAAGTTCGAGAGCCTCCTGACCGTCCTCGGCATAGATAACGTCGTATTCTTCCTCGATTATCCTTCCGAGCAGCCGTCTGTTTACATGCTCGTCGTCCACGATGAGAACCAGTCTCCTGATCCCGTCTTTTCTTGCAGCTTCCGCCATTGTTTGTTCCTCCGTAAACATATTGCGCAGACGGAATACAGAAAATTACCGTCTGTTATATTCAGTTATTGTATATTATAACATATTTTTCAACAGATTTCAAGTATTTTAATGAAAAAAGACGATTTTTAAGCCTCGCACATTATTCGTGCGGGACTCAGTCTGTCGAAAAAGTCCCTTTTTAGACAGATGTCCTACGCGGACAGCGCCAGCGTGGTCTGTCGGTCAGCCCCTCTGGCGCAAGCGCCACCTCCCCGCATTCGGGGAGACACGCTGGACCCATGCCGTTTCACGGAGATTCGAGAATCTGCAAAAAGAAAAAAGACTTTATTGACAAACACAGCCCCGCACATTATTCGTGCGGGGCTGTGAATATCAGTCCTTGCGGCGTATAGCTTTTGCAAGCGGTTTGTAGATGAAGAAAACGATGACCGAATCTATCATGAACTTCGCAAAGGTGAACGGCATATTGAACCATATCAGAGCGTCCCAGAGCGAACCGACACCGCCGTTGAGTTCCCTGTACATACCGATGATCGCGTCCATAGGCAGTCCGTAAAAGCTTTCATAGAACGGGTAGGTAATGTAGTAGTTGATGAATATGCTTGCCGCTGCAACAATAACAGAGCCTGCTATCATAGCTATGAGAGCGGTGGTTTTGGTAGGCTTCACCTTGTAGATGAACCATGCCGGGATAACCATTACCGCGCCGAGCAGGAAGTTGCACAGCTCTCCCACGCCCGCGGACTGGGAAACGGCAATATGGATAAGGTTTTTGAGCAGGCAGACCGTGACTCCCGAGATCGGGGACACAAGGAATGTGGCGAGGATCGCCGGCAGATCGGAGAAGTCGAATTTCACAAAGCTCGGAATGAAGAACGGAACCGGAAATTCGAGATACTGCAGTATCACCGATATTGCGGTGAGAATGGCAGTCAGGGTCAGGAAGCGCACGCTTCTTATGCGCTCGGTGTGTACCTTTGGTGTTGCTGATGTTTTTGCTGTCATGGTGTAACTCCTTTCGTCGGAGGAACAAAAATGCCCCGCTGCGCAACGCAACAGGGCTGTACTTTCGTAAAAGCACTTTTGTTTCTTTCATCCGGACTATACCGTCGGCATCGGAATCTCACCGATTCGGCGCACTTTCGTGCGTTCGCGGGCTTTATTGAAGTTACTGTAACGCGCACTTTTGTGAGCGCTTCAGGAGATCTTCAATGCTGCATCGTGCAGCACCGCCGGTGGGGAATCGCACCCCGCCCCGAAACACAATGTTGATTATTTATTCTATGCGGATGTCCGCATATTGACAGAATTATTCGTCGTCGTCGTTCTCGTCGAACTCAAACTCGATAGCTGCGCCGCAGTTGGGGCAGTCGAGCTTTCCGTCGGCGATAATGCTGAAATCTGTGGTAATGGTATTTCCGCAGCTGGGACAGGTTATCTCATATAATTCCTCATCGCCGTCATAATCGTCATCGTCGTCATCTCCGAAAACCTCGTCCTCGATGTCGATAAGGCTTTCTTCAACGTCGTCAACGACATCTGTGAGATCTGCGAGATCGCTGTCGATATCCTCGATATTCAGCGCGATATCGCCAAGCACGTCGATGATAGCTGTCAGTATCTTGCCCTCGGGGGTTTCAGTGTTGAGCTTCATACCCTCGGCAAGTCCCTTTATATATGAAACCTTTTCTGCGATCGTCATATTTTCCATTTTAATTGCTCCCGAAAATAATAAATACTAAGTGTTTGCCGGTGCGCAGAGAATAACGGCTGCAATGCGGTTTTCTGCTTACGCCGTATAACTGCGCGGACAGATGAAGGCGCCTTACTTGTTTGCGCGCTCCATGTATTCACCGGTTCTTGTGTCGATACGGATAATGTCGCCGATGTCGATGAAGAGCGGAACTCTGATCTCTGCCCCTGTCTCGACTGTTGCGGGCTTTGTGGCGTTTGTGGCTGTATCGCCCTTGAAGCCGGGGTCTGTATCGGTAACTTCGAGCTCAACGAAGTTAGGGGGTTCTACGCCGAACACCTTGCCCTTGTAGGAGAGGATCTTGCAGACGGTGTTTTCCTTAACGAACTTGAAGCTGTCGCCAACTTCGGAAGCGTTGATCGGAACGTCCTCATAAGTTTCGCTGTCCATGAAGTGGTAAAGCTCGCCGTCAGCGTATGTGTACTCCATATCTTTTCTCTCGATGAAAGCTGTGGGGAACTTAGCGGTGGGGTTGTAGGATTTCTCAACTACCGCGCCGGTAAGCACGTTCTTGGTCTTTGTCCTTACGAAAGCCGCGCCTTTGCCGGGCTTAACGTGCTGGAACTCGACTACCTGCATTACCTGTCCGTCTTCCTCGAAAGTCATACCGTTTCTGAAATCGCCTGCTGTTATCATTGGTTTATCCTCCTTGTAATATACCGATTAATCAAAATATGCGGTTTTACTGCTCTTGTTCCTTTGCCATTGCGAGTTTGTCAAGAAGTTCCACTATTTCCTCGACAGAGTACTCCTTTTTTTCACCGTTCGAGAAGATCAATCTTAACTCATATAAAGTCGCCATTTTAGTATCTTGTCTTTCTTTTTCTGTCATTTGAACCACTCCTTTCAAACGATCGCAAATCAATACTTATCTAATATATTGTACTATATTTTCCTCGAAATTGCAATAGTTTTTGAAAAAATTCAGAAATTTTTGCGAATTGCCGAAAAACCGGCATTTCACAGCCCCGGGTTTAGTGTTATATGTATATCAGTGTTTTCGGCGCTTTGGTAAGGTTGATACAGCCGTCGGTAGTTACCACGACCATATCTTCTATCCGGACGCCGTACTTGTGGGGAATATAGACTCCCGGCTCTATGGTGATGACCATACCCTCGTGCAGAGTGAACGGGCTTTTTGCGGAAACAGTGGGTGCTTCGTGTATCTCAAGTCCCACGCCGTGTCCGAGACCGTGAGTGAAGTATTTTTCATATCCCCACGCATCGAGAGTGCTTCGTGCGACGCTGTCAACCAGCTTGCCGGTAACATCGGCGTGAACAGCTTTCATAGCGTCCGACTGTGCGCCCCATACCGCGTTATATACTTTTGTCATTTCCTCGTCGGGCTTGCCTATAACGACGGTTCTTGTCATATCGGAGTGATATCCGTCAACCACCGCGCCGAAGTCGAGAGTGAGAAATTCCCCGTTCTGCAGGGGCTTGTCGGTAGGTACGGCGTGAGGGCAGGCGGAGTTTATACCCGAAGCGGCGATAGTGTCAAACGAGATCCCGTCAGCTCCGAGATCCATCATGTAGAAGTCAAGCACCGAAGCCACCTGTTTTTCGGTCATGCCGGGGCGGATGTTGGTGATAAGCTTGGCGAGTGCGCTTTCCGCTATACGCTGAGCGGCTTCTATCTTTGATATCTCTTCCTGACTCTTGATGATACGCATTTTCTCGATAGTCGAAGAAAGCCAGTTGGATTTGTCAACGATAAGCGGCGAGAAGAGCTTCTGGTAGTCCTCCAGTTCGCTTACGGTCACGGTCTTGCTCTCAATGGAGATGACCTTGATACCGTGCTGCTCGATAAGCGCCCAGAGCAGTTTGCGCATATCCGTGAGAAGCTGCACTTCAACGCCCTCTGCTTGCTGCGTCGCGTGTTCAAAATAGCGCGAGTCTATCAGAAAGTAGCTTTTCTCGCGGGTTATGAACACAACTCCCGCGGAGGACTTGAAGCCTGTGGAATACTGTCTTGAGACCGGGCTTGTTATCAGGGCTGCGTGAGAGGGGTCTTTAAGCTCCGCAGCTATCCTGTCTGTTCTTGTCATGATATAATCTCCTTTTCATTACAGGCTCAGAGCGTCTATCGCAAGCCTGTAAACTTTTTTCCCGAAACCGCAGATAACGCCTGTGCAGACTGCCGATATCACCGAATGGTGACGGAACTCCTCCCGCTTGTGGACATTGGACAGATGCACCTCAACGCAGGGCAGTTCAACAGACGCGAGAGCGTCGCGTATCGCAATGCTGTAGTGGGTGTAAGCGCCGGCATTTATCACGATCCCGTCTGCGCTTCCGCGTGCGGAATGTATGAAATCAATGATCGCTCCCTCGGAATTTGCCTGGTAGAATGTGGGCTGGACTCCCACGGTGCGGCAGTAGTCGGCAAGTTCCGCGTTAATGGATTCCAGAGTGTCGCTGCCGTAGATCTCAGGCTCTCTCAGTCCGAGCATATCAAGATTCGGTCCGTTTATGATGTATATTTTCATTTTGCAAATCCCTCGTAATATCTCTTCATTTCCGCAGCGTCCTCCGCCTGTGTTCCGTCGCTCTCGCAGACTATCGAAGGTTCAAGACCGCGCTTTGCGAACTGTTCCATAAGCGGCTCATACTGCGGACCGTATTCGTTGTCCTCAAATGTAAGGTGCTTTTTCTCACCGCCGTCGGTGAACATGATCTTGCTGAAATGCACATGGAAGTGTTTTAAGCGCTCATACCCAAGTTTGTTTTCTATCTCGTCGAGGATAGCGGCATAGTCTGCTTCGCTCTTTATGCCTCCGAGAGTGCGCGCGTTGAGATGTCCGAAATCCACGCAGGGCAGGAAGCGCTCGTCGATGCCGCAGAGTTCGATGACCTCGCTGAGCGTACCGAGCTGGTTGATCTTTCCCATAGTCTCCGGACAGATGATGATCTCCGGAAGTCCCGCTTCATCAAGTGCTTTCTGCGATCGTGTGAGAGTATCCTTTGCAAGCGCCAGCGCTTCGGCGCGGGTCATTTTCGCGCAGGAGCCGGAGTGTACCACTATCTTGCGTATCCCGAGCCTGTGTGCGGCCTGTGCGCTTTCGAGTATGTAATCCACGCTTTTCAGCCGTGTTTCCTCTTTTTCACTCGAAAGCGATATGAAGTATTGTGCGTGCAGCGTCAGGTAAATGCCGTTGTCAGCGGCGAGCTTCGGCAGCAGTTCGTAGGTCTTTTCGGAAATACGAACTCCGCGTCCGCATTCCACCTCATACCCGTTGAGTCCCATTGACAGCAGGTATTCGGGAAGCTGCTCCGGGAACTTTCTTTTTCCGAAGCTGTCCGAGTTTCCGCCCGGAGCGAAAGATATCATGTGATGACCTCCGATCATTTAAGTTTTGAGAAGTCTCTGCGGAAAACAAGGCTTTCCGCGGCGCGTTTCACCTTGAAAAGAATTCCTTTTTCGATGTGAAACGGCTCAACGAGGATCGTTTTTGTCCCTGCGAAGTTTCCGCCCATGACATCGGTGAAGATCTGATCGCCCACCACAGCGGTGCGGCTCCTGTCGGTGCCGAGATGTTTAAGAGCGCGGGTAATGCCTATTGTCAGAGGCTTTGCGCCGTTTGCAACAAAAGGAAGTCCCAGCTTCCGGGCGAGGGGCGCAACGCGGCGGTTGGTATTGTTTGAAACAACTACCATTTTAATGCCCAGAGCGCGCATTTCGTCCAGCCATTCCGGGATCCCCTGTTCCGCAGCCGGATCGCCGTGCATTGAAAGCGTGTTGTCGAGATCGAGGATAAGCGCGTCGATGCCGTGTTCTTTCAGGAATGCTTCGTCAATGCTCAGTACATTTTTTATCCATATATGGGGTTTGAATATCATAGGATCAACTCGTTTACAATAAATTAAGCGGACTCGACACGAACCCGCTTAAATTTCTGTGTAATGCAGCATTACTTGAATTTGCGCTTGCGTGCAGCTTCGGACTTTTTCTTACGCTTCACAGAAGGCTTTTCGTAGTGCTCTCTTTTGCGAACCTCAGCCAGTACGCCGTCTCTTGCGCACGAACGCTTGAAACGCTTTAAAGCCGTATCGAGCGACTCGTTTTTGCCAAGACGTATCTCTGCCATTTTTTTCCCTCCCTTTGCCTTACGGCACAGGATATTTATCAAAAACAAAGTAATGATAGCTAAAATATGGGCTGTAATTAAACCCAGAAGTCATTATACATGAAATTACATAATTTGTCAAGCATTATTTTATAAATAACGCAATTTTTCAGCATAACAGACAAGATTGTTTATAAATCATATTGCATAATGACTAATTAAATGAGTAGAACAGCCTTATGAAGCTTAGTTAAGGAACTCCGAGATCCCGATCTCTTCTCCGTCCGCCCAAAGCTTCTCCAGCCCGTAGAACTCGCGCGTCTCGTTCAGGAAAACGTGTACCACCACGTCGATGTAGTCGAGGGTTATCCAGTTCGTACCCTGCTGATTTATCGAGCATTTCGGCTGAACGCCTTCTTCGCCCATTCTGAACTCCACCTCGTCGGCAAGTGCCTTGACCTGCGTGGAACTTGTACCCTCCGCAATGACAAAGTAGTTTGCGAGGATAGTTATGTCACCTATGCGGATAACCTTGATGTTGCCCGCTTTTTTTGAATCCAGTGCCTTGACTGCGATCTTTACTTCTTCAATATCGGTCATTCTGATCTCCTTATTTCTTACGTTTGTCCATGTAGTAGTTGAACGCCTCGACAGTCGAGACGGGTATCTTCTTATCGTTTGCGGAAAGGTTCTGTACCGACCATTTCAGCGCGCGGTACATACCGTCGTCCAGGTCTTTCAAAGCGTATGCGCGGTATTTCTCAACGTCCGGGAAATCACGCTCCGCCGACACAAGATCGCCGAGATACACTATCTTTTCGAGCTTCGACATCGCCGCTCTCGCGACCGTGTGATAGCGCACAGCATTGAGGATATCCTCATCATCTATGCCGAGTTCGGTGCGCAGGTAGTATGCCGCCGCAATGCCATGCCATGTACTTTTTGATGCAAGCTCGGCGGGGTCAACGTAATACCCGCTTGACATCATCTCTTTCCGCTGCACCTCAGCTTCTGCTTCCTTGCGGCAGTCGTGGAGGATACCGGCTGTATAAGCCTTCTTCACATCGCCGCCGTGTATCTCGGCAAGCTTCACGCACATATCCGCGACGTTGCAGGAGTGGATGAAACGCTTCTTTCCCATCATGCCGCGTATCAAGTCCCTGTATTCGTCAGCCACGGTAAAGCCCCCTGTCGTAGATGTATTTCAGAACTGCCGGAGGCACAAGTCCCTCTGCGCTTTCTCCCTTTTGCAGCATTTCCCGTATCTGCGTCGAGGAAACGTCCGGAATGTCGAGGTTCAGCACTTTCACGCGTCCCAGTTCGTTTGCGTATTCCTGCATATCGGTGTAGCTCATGCCGCCGCGGGTCACGGCTGTTACTCTGCATTCCTTGAGGAGCGCTTCGTACCTGTACCACTTCTCGATCGTGTAAAGCTGATCTCCGCCGATTATCAGGTACAGTTCGCATTTCGGCAGTATCTCTTTCAGCGCGCGGACGGTGTTTATGGTGTAGCTTCTGCCGTTAAGCTTTTTTTCGATATCCGAGACGGAAAACCCGTCTTCTCCCTCAAAAGCCAGCCGTGTCATTTCCAGCCTGTCCGCGAATGACGCGCATACGTTCTTGTCGTCAAAAGGCGGCAGCGATGTGGGAATAAGCATCATTTCCGTAAGCTTCAGTTCCTTTTTTGCCGCTTTCGCCATTTCGACATGACCTATGTGTATCGGATCGAATGCGCCGCCGAAAACTCCGATCTTACTCATCTACAGCCACCACCCGTTTTGTGGGATCGGGGTTCTGCCGGTAGATAACGAATTTTGTGCCTATTACCTGAACCGGCTGAGCGTTCAGTCTTGCGCAGAGTTCCGTGCAGACTTCACGGGGCGAGAGTTCGCAGGTCTCATGCACCTTGCCCTTTATCATCTCGCGTGCGGTGAGCGCGTCGTCCGCCTGCTTCACAACATCGTCACCGATGCCGTTCTTTCCGACGTACAGAATGGTGTCGTATGAATTTGCGATAGCGCGCAGTTTAGCGCGTTCTTTTCCGGTCATTTTGTTCTCCTTAAAGCTTGATGAACTTGCCATGCTTTTTGTCGGAGTCCTCGTCCTCGTCGCCGAGTTCCTCGTCCTCCCAGTCCGGCTCGTCATCTTCGGAATTGATGTTGTTGTTGCTTGCGATCTTGTAAGTCACTGTCTTGCGGGGCGACAGCAGCATACCGAGTACGAAGCCCGAAAGCAGAGCCACCGAGAATTCAAGCCCCAGCATCTTCTTGCTGACGGTGATCTCCTCGTCTGCCGTCTTTGAGATCTGAGTAAGTTTCTTTGAAATGATTTCCGAAATTATCTTGTTCATCTGAGTTTCCTCCTGAGTATTATTTGTTTGCGTCTGCAAGTATTTCCGTAAGCTGCCTTATAGCGGAAGCACGGTGGCTTATGCGGTTCTTTTCCTCTGCCGGCAGCATTGCCACGCTCGTATCCTCATCTACCATGAAGATCGGGTCATAGCCGAAGCCGTTGTGACCGAGGGGTTCCGTACCGATAAAGCCTTCGAGTGTACCGCGGACGCTGTATTCGGTGTCGTCGTCGAGTATGCAGTAGATCGAGCAGACGAACCGCGCGGTCCTCATGCTCATATCCACGCCGTCAAGTTCATCGAGTATCTTCTGCACCCGCTGTTCGTCGGTGGCATTCTCGCCGGCGTACCGTGCGGAGTAGATACCGGGCGCTCCGCCGAGAAAATCCACTTCCAGTCCGCTGTCGTCGGCTATGACCGGGCAGTGACATATCTCATACACAGCCGCTGCTTTCTTGTGCGCGTTTTCCGCGAAAGTCTCGCCGTCCTCAACGACTTCGATCTCGATCCCCGCGTCTTTCAGCGACACAGGCTCATAACCGAGCGGTTCCAGCATTTCTTTTATCTCGCGTACTTTACCTTGATTGTTAGTTGCAATTACAAGTTTCATTCTTCTTCGCTATCCTCGTTATCATCATCTTTTTTCCCGTCGTCGGCAAACAGGATCTCTGCGTAATCCTCGGGAATGAAGTTCTGCAGATCGTCTATCTTTTCGCCCACTCCGACAAGCTTTACCGGGATCCCGAGTTCGTCCTTTATCGGCAGTATTATACCGCCTTTTGCGGTCCCGTCCAGTTTGGTCAGCACGATACCGGTAATGTCGCAGACTTCCTTGAAGAGCCTTGCCTGATTGACCGCGTTCTGACCAGTGGTAGCATCAAGCACAAGCAGCGTTTCCAGCGAGCAGTCGGGAAGCTGCCGGTTCACGATGTTCGAGATCTTTTTCAGCTCGTCCATGAGGTTTTTCTTGTTGTGAAGTCTGCCTGACGTGTCGATAATGAGTACGTCCGCGTTTCTTGCTTTGGCTGCGGTGCAGGCATCGAACACCACGGAAGCGGGATCGCTGCCCTCAGCGTGCTTTATGATATCGACGCCTGCCCGGTCTGTCCAGACGTTCAGCTGGTCGATAGCGGCAGCGCGGAATGTATCTGCTGCCGCAACGATAACGCGCTTTCCGTCGCGTTTCAGGTTTGCAGCGAGTTTTCCGATAGTGGTGGTCTTGCCCGCGCCGTTCACGCCGATCACGAGTATGGCGGAGGGCTTTGTTTCCAGCATCAGCGAGTTATCGCCCCGCAGCATATCCGCGACTATCCCTTTGAGCAGTCCTTTCACAGCGTTCGTTTCGGTAGTGCCTGTGCGCTTCACCTCGGCGCGCAGACGTGTGCAGATATTCTCTGCCGTGACCGCGCCGATGTCGGACATTATAAGTGTTTCTTCCAGTTCGTCGAAAAAGTCCTCGTCGATCTTCGTGAACGAGTTCACAAGAGTGTTGACCTTTGCGACAAAGCTGTCCTTTGTCTTTTTTAGACCTTCTTTAAGCTTGTCAAAAAATCCCATTGGCTGTCCTTTCTGAGAGTGTGTTCCGAGAATGTGGCTCTGCCCTGTCTCTGCGCTGTATAGCCCTGAGCAACGTGTACAGCGGGTGTCATGATTCTTTATCAGTCTAAGTCAAGTTCCATGTCGTCGATAAGTTCCTGATGAATGAGTCTCGAAACGCCCTTTTCCTGCATGAAAACGCCGTACAGCACATCGCAGCCCTCGATCGTTCCGCGCCTGTGGGTGATTATCATAAGCTGCGTTTTGGTGCAGAAGCGTTTGAGGTAGGTGACATACTTCACAACGTTTATCTCGTCCAGCGCCGCATCGACTTCGTCCAGCATACAGAACGGGGTAGGGCGGTGCTGCAGTATCGCAAGGTATATTGTGATAGCCACCATTGTCTGCTCACCGCCGGAGAGGGAGATGAGGTTCTTTATCAGCTTTCCGGGCGGGGCTGCGTATATCTCTATCCCGCTTTCAAGAACGTTCTCCGGGTCAATCAGTTCGAGGTGCGCTTCACCTCCGCCGAATATCTCGCGGAATATCGAGCTGAACTGCTTGTTTATCTCGTTGAAGCTTGACAGGAACCGCGCCTTGATGTCGGCGGTGAGGTTGTTTATCAGCTTTTCCAGTTCGTCCCTGGACTTCTCCACATCTCGCAGCTGCACGGAGAGTGCGTCATACTGTGACTTGATCTCCTCGTATTCCTCAATGGCGGCAAAGTTTATGCTGCCGAGAGCCGAGATCTGCCTGCGCAGATCCTGCAAACCGCGTCTTGCGGCATCGAGATCGTCGATCTTCTCAGCGAGCGCCTTGGCTTCGCTGACCGTCATGTTGTACTTATCCCAGAGTGAAATGCGCAGCTTGTCATTTTCGCGTTCGACTGCGGTTTTCTTCTCTGTTGCGGCAGCAAGTGCGTTTGAGAACTTCTCCTTGTCGGAGCTTTTCTCCCGTACTTCTTTTGCAAGCTCGCTTATGCGCTTTTCACAGTCGTTCTCCTTGCGGATAAGTTCGTTTATCGCGTTTCCGGTCTCACCGTATCGCTTGTTTGCTTCTTCTATGTCTTTCTTTTTGGTTTCGATCTCAGCCTGCAGTTCACGGGTCGAGGCGTTCACTTCCTCGGTTTCCCTGTCAAAGCGTTCTCCGCTTCCCGCGGCAGCGTCCCTTGCGCGCTCGACCTCGGTTTTCTGCGCAAGAATGGTTTTGACTTCATTCTCCGCGTTCAGCCGCGCAATATTCGTTTCCGAGATCTTGTCGGAGATCTCGGCTCTCGCTGTGTTCGCCTTTTCCAGCTTTTCGCCAGCGGCTTTCATTTTTTCTTCGTTCTGCGCTATCTGTTTTGACAGTTTATCCACAGTCCCGCGGGAGGAAACTATAAGCTCCTCCTGCTCCTTGATCTGCTTTCTGCTCTTTGCGATAAGAACTTCCGCGTTGTCCTGCTGTTCCTCGGACTGCCGGATAAGGTCTTTAAGTCCGTTGATCTCGGCGTTCAGACGAGCCTCCTCGCGCTCTATCACATTCAGCCTGTCTCCGAAGCCCTCGATCTCGATCTCCATTTTCGAGACTTCAGCGGACAGCGCGGAATATTCCGCCTGCTGGGTCTTTATCTTTTCGGAAAGTCCCGCAATATCTTTTTCGAGACTGTCTATCTCCTGCTTACGGGAGATTATACCGGAGCCTTTGTTCCTGTTTGCGCCGCCCGTCCATGAACCTCCCGCGTTTACCACGGTACCTTCGAGGGATACGATACGGAACTTGTGACCGAATTTACGGGCAATGCGTCCGGCGGTGTTCTTGTCATCCACGATCACGGTGCGTCCCAGCAGTGACCGGATTATCTCACGGTACTTGTCATCGCACTTCACGATCTCGGAAGCGATACCCTCGTAGCCGTCCTCGCCGTCAAGTCCGCTCTGTGTGAGCAGGCTGCCGCGAATGGTGGCAATGGGGTAGAATGTGGCTCTTCCGGCTTTTGTCTCTTCGAGGAAGCTTATGCAGCGCTTCGCGGCTTCGTCGGTATCGACGATGATGTTCTGCATCGCGTTGCCGAGCGCAGTCTCGATCGCCAGCGCGTATCTCGGCTCCACCGACATGACCTCGCTTACGGTGCCGTGAACGCCGCCTATCCGTCCGGCGCGCTTTGCGGACATTACCGCCTTGACGCTCTCGAAGTAGCCCACCATGTTCTTTTCAACGTCCGACAGTGCTTCCAGCTTCTGGCGCTTGCTGTCGAAGCTGTACCGCATCTGTTCATACGCGGTGCGGCTCTCGGTAAGCTTTGCGTTCTTGTTGTCATATAGTTTTCTGTAGCCGCTCAGCTTGTTTTCCAGTTCGGCTTTCTCTTCGCCGAGGGCTTCCAGTTCTTCGTTCAGATGTCTGCGTCTTGCTCTGTGTTCCTCGGCAGCTTTCTCGCGGTCATCAATGCTCTGTGAATCGGTTTCGAGACGTTCCTCGATATCTGCTTTGGTTTTCTCTGCCTGCTGGAGCGTGAGTCTTGCTTCGGTAAGCTTTGCGTAAAGTACGCCCGTTTCGCTGTCGAGAGCCTTGTATTCCCCGTCAAGTTCCTTGTCCGTCTCATCTGCGGAATCAAGGCTGGTTTTCAGTTTTTCGATGTCCTCCGAGAGCTTCTCTGCTTCACGCCGCTTAGCTTCGGCGTTCTTTTCAAGTCCCGCTATCTGCGCGGAGAATTCCCCTGCGCTGCGCTTGCTTTCCTCGCGGCGCTTCTCTATATCGGCAATGCGCTCGGCATTGTGCTTTATCTCGTTTTCAAGGACAGCTATCTGCTTGTCAGCCTCGGCGATCTCATCGCGGACACTTTCCGAACTTCTGCGCAGGTCATCGAGCTGTGCGGCGTACTGACTTTTCTTTATGGAGAGCGATTCGCTCTGCTGTTCGAGTTCGTTTATCTCGCGGTCAAAATGCTCGCACTGCCCCTGGTTTTCGAGAACAGAGTTGTCTATCTCTGTCATGTCGCGTTCGATCTTTTCAAGTTCCGCAGTTGTGACCGAGATCTCGATGTTTTTCTCCCGCTCGATAAGCCCCTTGGCTTTGATCGCTTTCTCCGACTGCCTTTGCAGCACCGGGACACGCTCCGCCAGCGCAGTCTCGGTATCTTTCAGGCGCAGGTAGTTGGCTTCCGCGCGTGAAAGCTCGCGTTCGGCATCGGCTTTCTGATGCAGGAATTTTGAAACACCCGCAGCCTCCTCAAATATCTCGCGGCGCTGACTGCCCTTTGCGTTTACGATCTCCGCAACACGTCCCTGTCCGATTATCGAGTAGCCCTCGCGTCCGAGACCGGTACCCATGAGCAGCTCCTGGATATCTTTCAGCCTGCATTTCTCGCCGTTTATAAGGTACTCGCTCTCGCCGGTGCGGTAAAGCTTACGCGCGATAACCACCTCGTCATTGTCAACATTCAGAGCCCGGTCGGTGTTGTCGATCGTGAGTGCAACTTTCGCAAATCCCATCTGCTTGCGGGTGACAGTCCCGTGGAAGATAACGTCCTCCATCTTGTCGCCGCGCAGGGTCTTTGCACCCTGCTCACCCATGACCCACCGCAGAGCGTCGCTTATGTTGCTCTTTCCGTTGCCGTTGCTTCCGACTACCGCGGTCATCTTTGTGTCGAAATCCAGCACAGTCTTGTCGGCAAAGGACTTGAAGCCTTGTATTTCCAGTGTTTTAAAGTGCATTTTCTATCCTTAGTCTTGTTCCGTTCTCTTGTTTTATGGTAAAGTCAAACCCCAGTCTGTGAAGCTTTTCTTTGTTCGCTCTCTTCTGACCGACGATCCTGCTAATGTTTGAGGAGTCGGTATATACCGTGAATCTGTGGCTGCCGAGCTGTTCCATGCGGGATTTCATTTCGTTGAAGAATATCCGGCTCTCGACTATCTCACGCAGCGCCGGGTGATACACTCCCCCCAGCATCTTCTCCTCCACATCGCGGCTTGCGTGCAGTCCAAGCCGTATTACGGGGATACCTGCCGCGTCAAACAATGTAAGCAGTTCCGCGCACAGTTCCACAGTCTCATCGAATGTGAACGTGGTGTACTCTCCGCGTTTGTACAGTTCCCCAAGCCGCGTTCCGCCAAGTATCACGGTAGGGTAAATGCGCACGGTATCGGCTTTCAGTTCAACGAACCGTCGGGCGGTGTCAATGCAGTATTCCTGCTTGTCGCCGTAAAGCCCGGTCATCATCTGAAGTCCGAGTGACAGACCTCTGCGCTTAATCAGTTCAGCCGCGCGTTCCACATCTTCCGCGGAATGTCCTCGCTCATTTAGACGAAGAACATCGTTGTTCATGCTCTGCGCGCCAAGCTCCACTGCCGTCATTCCGCAGCCGCAGAGAATATCGAGGATCTCCTCGTCTATGAAATCAGGGCGGGTAGAGCAGCGGATCCCTGTGTAAACATCGGGAGCATTGTTTACTGCGTCCCGTGCCGCTTCAAGCAGCGACTTCATGTAATCCCGGTCTATCCCGGTGAAGCTGCCGCCGAAAAAAGCGATCTCCGCTGTCATTCCCCGTTCCCGCAGAACGGGAAGCTGTTCGTTCAGCACGTTTCGTACATCTGCGGCAGACGGCGCTTTTGTCTCGCCGCTTATCGTTCTCTGATCGCAGAATGTGCAGCGGTGAGGGCAGCCGATATGCGGCACGAACACGGAGATATTAGTCTGTTTCATAACCCATAAGGCTCAGAGCCTCTTTCGCGGCAGCCTGTTCGGCTTCTTTCTTGCTGAATCCGCTGCCGGAGCCTATCACCTGACCGTTCAGCAGCACATCAGCCGTGAACTGCCTGTGATGAGCGGCACCCTGTTCGCCGGATATCCTGTATTCTATGACCTCTTCGGGGTTCTGCTGTATCACTTCCTGCAAAAAGGTCTTGTAATCGCTCATAAGGATCTTCAGCTTTGAACTGTTGAGAGATTCCGCCGAGGGCAGGAATCCCACCACGAATTCCCGCGCCTTTTCAAAACCGCCGTCCAGGTAGATCGCGGCGATAAGCGCCTCGAAAGCGTCCGCGAGTATGGATTTCCTGTCGCGCCCGCCTGTGCTTTCCTCGCCCTTTCCGAGCTTTATGTAACTTCCGAGATCTATTCGTTTTGCGAACTTGTACAGCGTTTCCTCGCATACAAGCTTGGCGCGTATCTTTGTAAGCATACCCTCCGGCACGTTGAGCTGCGTGAACAGGTACATCGAAACTACCAGCGATAACACACTGTCACCGAGAAATTCAAGTCTCTCGTTGCTGTTCTGCTTTCCGTTGACGTAGGAAGAGTGAGTGAGCGCCTTTTCGAGATAAGAGCTGTTTTCAAATCTGTACCCTATGTTCTTTTCAAATGGGATCAATTTGTATCTCCTTTGTAATCTGCCAGCGCTGCCGCTATCTTGCCGATCACGTCCTGCTCCGCGAAATCGTTCGCCTGACGGATAGCGTTCTTGAACGCAAGCGCGTCGCTGCTGCCGTGTGCCTTTATTACGGGCTTTGCCGAACCGAGAAGCGGCGAACCTCCCACCTCGCGGTAATCCATCTGTTTCGATATCTTTTTGATGCCGCCCATTGCGAAGACGGCGCCGATCTTTGACGCTCCGCCGAAGATTGTTTCTTTCAGAGCGCGCTTCATGAACTTCCCCATGCCCTCAACGGCTTTCAGGTAGATGTTTCCGGTGAATCCGTCCGTCACTATGACATCGCAGGCACCCAGCGGCACATCTCTCGCTTCCACATTTCCGATGAAGTTCAGCCCGGAGTTTTTCAGCAGCTCATAAGCGCCGTGTTCAAGCTCGCGCCCCTTTTCTTCCTCAGCACCGATGTTGAGCAGTCCTACACGCGGGTTGGAAATACCCATAAGTTCTTTCATGTAGATGCTTCCCATAACGCCGAACTGCAGCAGCATCTCCGGTCTGCATTCAAGGTTTGCGCCGCCGTCGAGCAGCAGGTACTGTCCCGAGATAGACGGCATTATCGGTACCAGCGAGGGGCGCTTTACGCCCTTTATGCGTCCTGCCACCACGGTTCCGCCGACAACGATAGCGGCAGTGCTTCCCGCGCTTACGAACGCGTCTGCCTTGCCCTCGTTCACAAGACCGAAAGCCCGCCCCATTGAGCAGTTCGCTTTTGCCTTGCGGATATCCTGCGGATTGTCCTCTATGCGGATAACGCCGTCGGCATTCTCGACCGTTATGCCCTCGGAAGATACTCCCAGAGCGGCAATGCGTTCTTTGATCTTAGCTTCGTCACCGGTCAGTATAACTTCGATGTGTCTGTCCTTGTATTCTGCGACAGCCTCAGCCGCGCCTTTTATTACTTCGTCCGGAGCGTTGTCGCCGCCGAACGCGTCAATTGCTATTCTCAAAGTAAAAACTCCTTTTTCTTTTTTCAGAGACTTCCGTTGGAACGTGACCGGTATCTCCGTTTACGTCAGCATTCATACGTTTCTGCTCATTTCCCGGCAGAATATAGCCGCAGCTATGGCTGCGTTCAGCGATTCCGCGTTCTGTATGGGGATATATATTTTCTCGTCTGCCGCGTCAATGACTTCCGCGGAAACTCCGTTGCCCTCGTTGCCTATCACGACCGCGCACTTTGCCGGGAAACGCGTGCTGTCTATGCTCACGGCGTTCCTGTCAAGCACCGAAGCATATACCTTACCGCCGCTCTCCCGGAACCGCTCAATGAACGGCGGCAGGGGAGTTACCGCAAACGGAAGTCGGAACAGGCTTCCCATGGCGCCGCGTACAACTTTCGGTGAATACACGTCCGCACATTCCGGCGAGAGAATGACTCCGCCTATGCCCAGAGCATCGCAGGTCCTCAGAATAGTCCCTATGTTGCCGGTGTCCTGCAATCCGTCCAGCAGAATAAACCTGCCGTTTTCAATTGTACACATTTCTGCGGATTTGTCAAGCATCTGCGCGGTCATAAACATACCCTGCGGCGATTTTGTGTCGGAAATATACGAACCGAGATCGTCTGTAATGATGTACGGTTCGCATACGGAGCAGATAAGCTCATAAACCCCGCTGTATTTCTTCGCGGCGGTCTCGGTCACAAAAGCCGAATTGATCGTCAGCCCCGCACGGACAGCCTCTTCGCACAGACGTACACCCTCTATGCAGAAAAGATGCTGTTCCTCACGGGCGCGGCGTTCGCGGTCAAGTTCGCGGAATGTCATCACCGCCGGATTTTTTCTTGACGAAATAACCATTTGACAATGAACCTCAGATGTGATAAAATGTTTGCATAAAACAAAAGCTGGTGATGATATGTTTACCGAACTTGGCGGTATTACGCAGGAAACGGGGCTTGCCTTTGACGGAGTCTCCCGTCTTTACGGCAGCAAGCGCGGCTACGGCACGGTAGTGACCGACATTGAAGCCGAGGGCAGCTACCGTGTGGAGATGTTCTGCGATATGGGATCCGCGCGCGAAAGCGAAATATCCGCGCTTATCACGGAACTTGCGGAGAGCTTACCCAAAAACACTCTCACGGCGCAGTCCTGCGAGTGGGGGTATGTGCTTGCCGTTCTCAACAAGTACAGTCTCCTGCAGGAAAACGTTGAATATCTGATAGAATTTTTGGATAAACTTGCCGACGGACTTGCAAGTCTCGGCGTACAGGGCAGGGAATACAGGCTTCTCGGTGAGGACAAGCCGGCTGCCGCGGAACAGGCTCCGAAAGGCGCGGTGCGCGTGAAGCTCGGATTTGACCTGCGCAGTATTCTTGGAATACTCGGTGCGCTTCTCGGTGCGCTTGCAATGGTAGTCGTTGCGGTTCTGACGGTGAATGCGGATTTTGAGATAAACACGCTTGAACTCCGGTTTGAGATATCGACATACATACTTTCGGGACTGACCGCCGCCGTGGTATTTGCCGACTATCGGTTCATTGCACGGAAGCTTGATCCCTGCGGAGTCATCGTCTGCCCGCTGTTCACAGTTTCCGCGGTGATACTTTCGGGGCTTGGTGCCGGGGTACGGGCTTGCGCGCGTTTTGCGGAAGTGCCGTTTTTGCAGGCTCTTCGCGGTTTTCCCGGATATCTTGAAGCCTATGAGAGCGTCGGCAGCTTCATGTTCGGCTATATCACGCGCGGGCTTGTGCTTGCGGTGATCGCGTGTATCCTTATTTACATCTTTTATTTCAGCCGTCACCCGGACGAAACAGAGAGATCCGAGAAGTACTCCGTACCCGGCGAGGACTTCCCGATAAAGCTGAAGAAGCGCTGAAAGACTGAATCCATAATGCGAAAATATCACGCCCGGCTGCGGGCGTGATATATTTCTGTTGTTCTTAAAGCGCAGCCTTTGCCTTGTCGCAAAGCGCTGTGAAGCCTGCCGCGTCGTTTATAGCGATCTCGGAGAGCATCTTGCGGTTGAGGGAGATGTCTGCCTTTTTAAGACCGTTGATGAATGTGGAGTAATTCATGCCGTTAAGCTTGCACGCCGCGGAGATTCTTGTGATCCAGAGCTTTCTGAAATCTCTCTTCTTCAAGCGTCTGCTGATGTATGCGTACTGACCGCTCTTCCATACGGCTTCCTTCGCGGTCTTGAAGAGCTTGCTCTTACCGCCCCAGTAGCCCTTGGCGAGCTTCAAAGTTTTATTTCTTCTTTTGCGTGTGGCTAAAGCGCCTTTAATTCGTGCCATATCAGTTACCTCCTGTTAATAATCCTTACTTAGCGTAGGGCATAAGTGCTTTTACTTCCGCGAGATTGGTATGATCCGCATAACCTGCCGCGCGGTTTATTCTCTTGCGCTTGGTAGCCTTCTGCGTAAGTCTGTGACGGCGGTTTGTACGCTGGTACTTGATCTTGCCTGTAGCTGTAAACTTAAAGCGCTTTTTGGCACCGCTGTGTGTTTTGATCTTGTTCTTTGCCATTTTAGTTTCCTCCTTTGTATTTGGGAACTCCCCCGTTTCCGGGTAAGTTCGTTACTGCTCGGCGGGCTTGTCGCCGTCGGCGGTTTTGGTCTTTTTGGGTGCAGTCTGGGGCTTCGGGGAGATCACGATCATATAGTTCTTTCCCTCGAGCACTGCTGACTTCTCGGTACTGCCGTATTCAGCGCAGGCTTCCACGAATTTTTTCATCAGGTCTTCACCGAGGTTCATGTGAGTAAGCTCTCTTGCGCGTCTGAAACGCACGCGCAGTTTGACCTTATCGCCGCCCTTGAGGAATTTTACTGCCTGATTCACCTTTGTGTTAAAGTCGTTTGTATCGATATTGAGCGACATCTGGATTTCTTTGAGCTCTGCCTGTTTCTGGTTCTTACGGGCTTCTTTTTCGCGTTTGGACTGCTCAAAGCGGTACTTTCCGTAATTCATTATACGGCAAACGGGCGGGTTTCCCTGGGGTGCGATGAGGACGAGGTCTAAATCGGCTTCCTCTGCTTTTCTGAGGGCATCTGCCGAAGACATAACGCCGAGCTGTTCGCCTTCCGCTCCGATAACTCTGACTTCCTTTTCGCGTATCTCATCGTTTATGAGAAGATCCTTTTTGCTGATGGTGTACACTCCCTTTCTGGAAAAACAAAAGCGCAGGACTCACCTGCGCCAAGAATCAATAGCCGTAAACTGGTATTGTTCTTATAAACGACCGCGCCTGACTGTGTGGAACACGCCGGCGGGTGAGATCCGATCTGCTTTGGTTTATAATTACTTTGATATTATACAACGTGACGATTGATTTGTCAAGTACTTTGCGAAAAAAATATGACACATTTTTCATCTTCGCACGAAAGCACATCACGCGACTGATATGAAATGCTTTCTGCGTTATCTCTTCCGTTCTGACGGCAAACGGGATCACCGGGGATCCGGGCTTGTGCTTCCCGTCTGAGCGCCGAGCTTGTATGTTCTTCTGCCCCTGACCTCGCCGCTTTCGACAAGCTTCATATACTTCACATACTCGTCGTCGATGTGACGGACAAGCGCGGTAAGCCCGTCCTCGCTCTTTTCTTCTTCATGTTCGTCGGTCATTTCCGACAGATCCGAACACAGTTCCCCGTACCATATATCGGACAGGAGCCTGTCGTCTTTTGGCTTTATGCGGAAATTGAATGTATTCTCGCTGCCCACAAACGTATTTCCCTCAATGAACATAGACAGATCCGGTATATCAAAGAAACCGGAACGTTTGATCTTGACTTCTGCCATATACAGACCTCCGCAGTATAAGTATGCGGCACGGGGGTTCCCGTACCGCAGTAAGTGTACTGTTATTATTCGGCTGCAGCCGTTGTTTCCGCAGCTGTTTCCGCAGCTGTTTCCGCTGCTGTTTCCGCTGCTGTTTCATCTGCGGCATCGGTAACTTCCGCTTCGGCTTCCGCGTCACCCTCTGCCGCCGTGGTATCAAATACGACGCTCTGCGTTTCTGTCATTGTTGTGGGAGTTGTGTCTGAACTTCCGCCCCAGTAAACCGAGATGAGGTTTACCGCTATAGCGACCACAAATACGATCACAGCAGCGATCTTTGTTGCCTTGGCGAGCTTTGCTTCCTTGGTTCTTCCGCTGTTCTTCTGGAAGTAGTTATCCGCGCTTCCGCCCGAGATGACGTTTGACATTCCCTGTTTCGATTCCTGCATCAGCACGACTGCGATGATGAATACGCACGAAAGTATCAGCAGTATTGCAAATATTATTTCTATAACCGTCATTTTCTATTCCTCCGTAATGTCACAAAGACCCGTTTTTCATAACATAGAATTTATTATATCATACTTCTCCGGGAAATGCAAGTGTTTTTTGAAATTTTTATCCGGGAACATATTTTGGGGCGGATACTCAGATCTCTTCGTAGTTTCCGAGGAACCTGTAGAATTTCATTTCCCGTTCCAGTCCCGTCAGCAGCTTCATCACGTTCTCGTCCCGTATGCTTCCGATGAAATCGAGGTAGAAAATGAACTCGAACGCATCATCTTTCAGGTAGGCAAGCCAGTCCGGCATGGGTCTGCTCTCTATGCGGCACAGGTTAAGTCCGCGGTACGCAAAGCGTGTCAGCGTGCGGTAGAGACTTCCCGCAACGTGCGGAACGGTGATGCACAGCGAAACAACGTCCGCGTTTTTGGGTATCTGCAGATCTCTCGATATCATAATGAACCGTGTGAAGTTGTCCTTTATGTCCGTGATGTCGGAAGCCACCGGCTCAAGCCCGAAAAGCCTTGCGCACGAAGCCGAGCATACCGCCGCCACCGAATTGTCCGCCGATTCCGCGACTGCCTCCGCGGCCTTTGCCGTTGAACTTGCCTCCGAGAACGCGAACCCTCCGTCCTCCAGAAAGCGCGAGCATTGTTTCAGCGCCATTTCGTGCGACATCACGACCTTTATGTCCGAAAGCTTCGAGCCTTTCTTCGCCGCGAGAACATGGTTTATCGGGATCATCGTACTTTTGCAGATATGGAATCTGTGCCGCAGCATAAGATCGTATGTTGCCGCTACCTCTCCCGCCGTCGAGTTTTCTATGGGAACGACTCCGTAGTCGATAGCCTCGTCCTCGACTGCTCTGAACACCGATGCAAAGTCGGAGAAATACTTTATTCTGCAGTTGCCGCCAAAGAATTTCTCGCAGGCGTCCGCCGTGTAGCTTCCTTTGGTGACTGCGCCCACAAGCGGATTTGCCTTTCCCGGCTCCGATATCACCGGCTTTGACTCGGTAAGAAGTTCCCGCTGACGGCATTTGGAAATATCCATAAGCGTTGTGAACAGCAGTCTTGCCCCGTCCTCAAGCTCCGGCGGGATCCCGTTCACCGCGCGTTTCAGCACTTCCTCCTCGCGTCCGCCCTGGAATACCTCCATGCCGTTTGCACGCTTGTATTCCGCGATGTCGCAGGCTATCCGGGTGCGCTTCTCGAAAAGCTTTGCTATCTCATCATCTATGCTGTCTATCTGGTTTCTGAGTTCTTTAAGTTCCATTTGCAAGCCCTTATTCTTCTATTATCTCTTCTTCGCCGTCATCATCGCCGGCAGGCTCGGTCTCGGGCGTTTCCGTGACCGCTTCTGTCGCTGCGGGTCTTACCGCGTAGTAAACGGTAACTCCCTCGTTCTCGGAGATATACACCCTGTCGCCGATGTTCTTGCTGCAGCGCACCACATAGCCCGCCTTGACCTCGTTTGTCTCCTCGGGAACGGCGTCGTACCGCACTCCGAGAGTCTGGAGCTTATTGGTGTAATCACTCAGCTTCATACCGGTGTAGTCCGGCAGATAGGTGAACGCGGGACCCTTGCTGACCTTGATGTGTATCGTGGTACCGCCCGTGACCTGAGTTCCTTCGGGTATATCCTGCTCCATTATGATGCCCTCGGCAAACTCGTCGGTGTATTCGTCCTCCACCTCGAACGTGAGCAGGGAGTAACGGCTCTCCAGTGATGAATTGTAGAATCTGTTCACGAAGTTCGGAACCAGAAGCTTTTCGCCGGCAGGCTCGGTCACCGGAGCGGTCGTTGTGGGAACTGTTCTCGGTGTCGTAACCGGGGCTGTCGTTTCGGCAGCCGTTGTCGTCTGCGCTGTTACGGTGTTGCTCTGTATGTTCTGTGATTCCTCGGAGAAGTAGATTATGCAGATGACCAAAGCCGCCACCAGCGCGAAGAATACTATGAATCCTGCCGCTGCACCGAAGTTTTTGCGCTCCTGCTTCTTTTTCTTCTTCTTTTTCTCTTCGGCGCGGCGATGCTCTTCATGCTCCTCAACGTCGTATTTCACATGAACCGTGGGAGTTATGGGTCCCTCGTCCTCTTCTTCTTCCTCAACTATATGCACGGGAGCGTCCGCGGCTTTGGCGGTCCCGGCAGGTTCGCCGAAAAGCTTTGCGCGCAGTTCCGGTATATCGTGTATGCGTTCGGCGCGGTTGATCCTCATGCCCTCCGCGATAGTCTCCGAAACGTTTACCGGAATGTCGTCGTTCACTCTGCGTGCGTTCACGAGAGTATCTCCGACTCTTCGCGCCCCGGCGTGAGGCGGAACTCTTCCGGTTATGGATCTGTACAGGACTGCGCAGAATCCGTAAACGTCAGTCCAGCTCCCCTGCCTTTCGGAAAGATCGTACTGCTCGCAGGCAGCGTAGCCGTCGTATATCTTGCAGGTGATGCGGGATTCCGAGGTTCTTGCCGCCGAGATCTCCACCGATGTCAGAACGGGTCTGTCATCCGCGGTTATCAGTATAGTCTCCGGGCTTAGTCCTCTGTGAACGATGCCTTTTTCGTGCAGTGCCGCGAGGGTATCCAGCAGAGGCGGGAAAAGCTTTGAAGCCTCTGTCCACGACAGTATCCCGCCGTGCTGACCGAGGTATTCCTCCAGCGTCACACCGTTTATGTGTTCGGAGACAACATATCCTGTTCCGTTTGCGGCGAAGATATCGAAGGTTTTCTTCAGACCGCCCTGCTCGAAACCTGTCATGATCGTCTTATGCAGGTCGGCGTATTCCGAAAGGTACGATTTGAACAGCGGCAGAGCGCCCTCCACGACTTCGACGGATTCGCCGTCCGCACCGCGCCTGCACAGCGTCCCCGGCATGAACTCCTTTATTTCGACAGTGATCCCGAGTTTGGTGTCGAACGCGATATATCGCATTCCCTCACCGCCCTTTGAGAGCAGTTTCCCAAGCACATACCTGTCTGCCAGGAAAGTTTTCGGCGCAAGGCTCCCTGCCGGGTATGCGTCTGTATCTGTATAACCGCACACCTCGCAGGGACCGCTGTAGAGCTTTTCGCTCATGCAGCCCATACAACGGTTTATCTCTTTCTTCATATCTTACCTCCGCCGCCCCTGTATGCGGGAGCGGTATTATTATTATTTCAGCAATTCAAGCTTGGTTCCTGTTACGCGTTCGGCAAGGCTGTTTGCCCAGCGCTCGGTAAAGAAGCTGTAATATGATATCCCATTTTCACTTCGATGACGCTCAAATCCCGGCGTCATGCACCATACCGAGGACGGCAGCACGATCACCGGCAGGTAAAGAACGCCGAGCATGAGCGATTGTATGCAATGCCCGTATTCATGCGCGCACAGTTCCTCCCGCAGTTTTCCCTGAGCCTGTTCGGAAATGAATATGAACAGTCCCAGCGAAAGGCTCTGGCTCCTGTTCCAGTCGGTTGCGATGCTTCCTCTGTATATGAAGTGCCGCCGTTTTGCAAGTGCGAGGAACAGCACAGCGCCCGCGAGCGTCTGCAAGGCTCCCCATGTGCATTGCAGCACCGTGAAAATAACCCGTTTCAATACCGAAATCATATATAGATTATTTTACACGTTCCCCCGCTAAATGTCAATTGTATGTATGCACAAAACCTTGACAATACAAACGGGGTATGATACAATAATATTACTAACCCCGCTGCACCCATTCCGGCAGCATGACGCTGCACCCATTCCGGCAGCGTGACGCTGCACCCTTTCCGGCAGCGTGACGCTGCACCCTTTCCGTGGGTGACTTTTGATAAAGGGGCGGGTCATCTGCCTCGCAGCCGTTATTCACTGCTGATTTGTATCGGTCGTTTTTGGGAGGTTTTCCTATGAGAGGTGAACTGAAGAAGTTCTCGGATATCGACTTTAAGGGCGGCAATGTTCGCTGGTGCTGCGAAGCACCGGAAGAGGATATGCTTGTGGTGGAATACGCGAACGGGATAACACTGTATGTGGGCTTCACAAACCGGTTCATTGTCGAGGTGATAAAGGACGGCGAACACAGTGTGCCGTTTGCGCAGGCTGTCACGGACAGCCGCCGGGAAATGTATGAAACGGTGAAACGCGCTGTAACGCTTGCGAGCGTGGAATCTGCGCGTTGCCGGAGCAATTACGGCGGCTTGTGGGAAACAAGAATGATCTGACTGCGGAAGGAGAAAATATGCTGTTCGGAAAGAAAAAGCCTGCCGGAATGGACATAAAAAGCCTCCGGGCGCTTGATAAAAAGCCGGTGAAGTACGTCACCGAGCGTGACAGCGAGACCTTTCGTGAACTGAAAGTCGGTGCGGAGGGCGCGATAAACGTCAGTGACACCGAGTTCACGGTGGTATGCGGCGGCGTGAATGCGATACGATGTGCGCTGAACGAGGTAAACGCGGCGGAGCTTATGAACAAGTCCGGACTCACGATAAAGGGCAAAGACCTCGATACCGGCAGTGAGCGCAGTGTTATTGCCTACTACAGCGACGGTACCGTCAGCGCAAACAGAAAACACTGACATTTTCCGACTCCCAGCGCTTGTTCTCGCCGGAAAGTGATGTCCGGCGCGGCTGAATAATGTCGTATGACCCCGAAAAACGTGCCTGCCGCGCGGTTTTCGGGGAAACTTTTATGTGGAAATCCCCGCATATCTGTGCTATCATTGAGTAAAAGAAGTTTACTCAGGAGGTACAAAAAATGACGATATTTCAGAAAAATCAGCCCGAAACCCCTGCCGCAAACGCGGTAAACAAGGTGGTCGAACTTCCCGTAAGTTCCATAGTCCCCAATCCCGCACAGCCGCGGGTGATATTCGACGAATACGAACTTTCCCGTCTTGCGGTGAGCATACAGCAGAACGGCATTTTGCAGCCCCTCACTGTGCGGAAACTCGAAAATTCGCTGAATTACGAACTTATCGCGGGGGAGCGCAGACTCCGCGCCTGCAAGCTGCTCAACATGAGTTATGTTCCCTGCATAATCATCACCGCGTCGGTCAAGGACAGCGCCGTTCTCGCAGTCCTCGAAAACCTCCAGCGTGCCGATCTCAGCTTCATGGAGGAAGCCTACGCGATAAAGAATCTGATCGACTATTACGGCTTCACGCAGGAAGAAGCCGCCGCCCGCCTCGGAACAGCGCAGTCCACCATTGCGAACAAGCTTCGCCTGCTGAAACTCACGGACGACGAGAAAGCACTGGTCGTAAAGTACAAGCTGACCGAGCGGCAGGCGAGGGCGCTGCTGCGGCTGGAATCGGAACAGCGCCCCGACGCTATACACTACATCGGCTCCAATCAACTCAACACCGCCCAGACGGACAGCTATATCGACGATCTCGTCAAGGGCAAGCCTCATAAGCCCACCGTTCACAAACGCTGGAGTTTCCGGGCGGTAAGTCTCTACATCAATACATTCAACAAAACGATAGACGCTATGCGGGAAGCCGGGATCGACTGCGAAGCCTCCCGGAACCGCACCGATGAGTTTGTAGAGTATGTAGTCAAAATACCTCTGAGAACCAAAGAGAACGAAAGCTGACTTGACTTGTTCCGCATTGACAGACTTCCTGAAATGTGGTATAATACAGTGATACGCAAAGAACGGGGGTGAGGGTATGCACGAAAGCGACGGTATCTCAAAGCTGAGGGGCGTGGGTCCGAAACGCGTTCAGCTTTTTGAGAACATGGGGATAAGAACCGTCGGCGATCTTCTGCGGTACTTTCCCCGGGATTATACCGACTATACAAAGCCGGCTCCCATAAGCAGCCTTATGCCCGATGAAACGGCAGTCTTTGCCGGAAAGATCACCCGCAAGCTGCACCCGTACATAACGCCGAAATACTCACTTTACAAGGTCGTTGTGAATGACGGGACGGACGATATCCTCATCACGTTTTTCAATTCGCAGTTTGTTTTTGAAAAACTCACCGAGGGCGGCGAATATGTATTCAGCGGCAAGATCAAGGGCAGCCCGTTCGCAAAGGAATGTTCGTCACCGGGTTTCATTCAGGCGGGGGATCCGAATGTCCTTGTACCGAAATATCACCTCACCGCCGGTATAACCGCGAATGTGGTGTCGCTTGCGATAAAGGATGCTTTGGCGCAGTGCGCGGTGAGTGAGCCGCTGTCGGAGGAGATCCGTGAAAAGCACGGTCTTGTCGGTTATAAAAAGGCGCTTTCGGACGTGCATTTCCCGGTGAGCCATGAAAGCCTCGAAACTGCGCGGCACAGGCTGGCGTTTGAGGAACTCCTCACCTTGCAGCTCGGGCTTCGGCTGATGAAAAACAGCACCAAAAAAGCCGCGTCCGTTGTGATGTCGGACACGGATATGAGCGGATTCTTCGGCAGTCTGAGATTCACTCCCACCGGCGCACAGCTGCGTTCTGTCGAGGAGTGCATTGCGGATATGAAAAGCGGAGTCCCCATGAACCGGCTGTTACAGGGCGATGTCGGAAGCGGCAAAACCCTTGTGGCTGCGGCGCTGTGCTTTTTTGCGGCGAGAAACGGCTGTCAGTCCGCGCTCATGGCTCCCACGGAAATACTTGCGAAGCAGCACGCCAACACTCTTGCGGATTTCCTCGAACCCCACGGTATCACCGTTGCCCTGCTTACCGGCAGCACCGTCAAGAAACCGGTATATGCAGCTATCGAAAGCGGGCAGGCGGCTGTTGTTGTCGGAACTCACGCGCTGATACAGTCGGCAGTGCAGTTCCGCAGGCTGGGACTTGTCATCACCGATGAACAGCACCGTTTCGGCGTGCGGCAGCGCACTGTGCTTTCATCAAAGGGCGAATCCCCGCATACTCTGGTAATGTCCGCAACGCCGATACCGCGTACTCTCGCGTTCGCGGTGTACGGCGACCTCGATGTGTCGGTTCTTGACGAAATGCCGAAAGGGAGGGTGCCGATACGCACCTACGGTGTGGATTCGAGCTACCGTGAGCGGATATTCCGTTTCATAATCAAGTACATAAAAAACGGTTTTCAGGCATACATCGTCTGTCCCTTTGTCGAAAAGAGCGATTCAATGTCCGACAAGGCTTCCGCGGAGGATTATTTTGCGGCGCTGAAACAGACATGGTTCTCCGATATACCTATAGGGCTTCTGCACGGGAAGATGAAGCAGACCGAGAAAGACCGCACAATGGCGGCGTTCAAGGACGGCACGATAAAGCTGCTTGTGGCAACTACCGTTATAGAAGTCGGCATAGATGTACCGAACGCGGTCATCATCGTCGTAGAGAACGCGGAGCAGTTCGGACTTTCGCAGCTCCACCAGCTGCGCGGACGTGTCGGGCGCGGTTCCGAGCAGTCCCACTGCATACTGATAACCGACAGTCGGTCGGAGTACACGAAAGCCCGGATAGACACAATGGTGCGCACCTCCGACGGCTTCGAGATAGCAAACGAGGATCTGAAGCTGCGGGGACCCGGAAACTTCTTCGGCGCGGCGCAGCACGGACTTCCTACGCTGAAGATCGCGGACCTTAACGCGGACGTTATGCTCCTGCATGAAACGGAAAGACTGGCGGAGGACATACTCGCCGGAGATCCGAAGCTGTCCTCTGCGGAAAACAGCGGATTAAGACGGCTGGTAGAGGGACTTTTCCGGGAACGCGAGACTTTCGGTGTGAACTGATAAGCGCACGGCTGAGGTATGTCTGCGGGCGTTCAGCTCTCTCCCCGCAGTATATCGAGCATCAGCAGAGCGCCGTGCCGGAATCCCTTTACATACTCGCCGAGATCGCTTTCACTTGCTAAATGAATGTGGGCTTTGAGCAGATCGTCCGTCAGTTCAGAAGCTTCCGGGAATTGTCCGGTAAGCGCGTCCTCGGCATCACAGACGGCTTTGTGCGCGGCATTTATCCTTGCCTTGTACTCGTTGGTCTGTTCGCAGGGGAAAAGTGTTCCCGAGTAGATCTTTTCGATTATTGCCATGATGTACTCCTTTCCGTAGTGTCGCAGTAATTGAGGTAGCATGGTTATATTATATCATATAATCCTATGATTGTAAATGCACGAAATTTACAAAATACAATCATAGGATTTGTGAACATATATTAAAGGTAACAAATATGGACGGGATAAAACAACCTAAAAACAGTTCTGCAAAAATAAAAGCCAATAACAGATACAGAGCAAAGACTTACAAACGCATCTTACTTGATATAAGACCTGAAATTGATGAAGAGATAAGAAATGAGGCTAAAGAAAAAGGACTCAGCGTCACAAGCTATCTTGTCGGACTTCACAAAAAGCACATGGAAGAAAAGAACGGAGAAAACCAATGAACTATGACCTTACAGCGCCCTGTCACTTCGGGCTTGAAAAAACACTCTCATTCGAGATAAAACGCGCCGGCGGAGAAAACGTAACAGTCCGCGACGGGCGCGTTGATTTTACCGGTAGCGAACGTGTGATAGCAAAAGCAAACATCACCTGCGCCGTTGCAGAGCGTGTCGGTATCGTCCTCGCGCGGTTCAGGGCGGACAGCTTCGACGACGTTTTTGAAGCCTGCAAGCAGATACCGATAGAGCAGTTCGCGGGGCGCACGGACAAGCTGCACATCGTAAAGGGACATTCGCTGAACTCAAAGCTTACCAGTATTCCCGCACTCCAGCGCACGATCAAGAAAGCGCTTGTGATCCGTATGCAGAACGCGTACAAGGTTCGGGAGCTGCCGGAAACGGGCGCGGTCTTTCAGGTGCATTTCCTGCTGATGAAGAACGAAATGACGGTGACCCTTGACACATCGGGTGCGGGGCTGCACAAGCGCGGCTACCGGGCAATGTCAAATGCCGCGCCGATCAAGGAAACCCTCGCCGCGGGCATCGTGGATATAGCGCACCTCCGCCCCGGCGATACGGTGATCGACCCGTTCTGCGGCAGCGGCACTATACTCATCGAATCGGCGCTGAAAGCCGCAAACATTGCTCCGGGCATCAACCGGAGATTCGCAGCAATGGAATGGGAATTCATCGACAAGTCTGTCTGGGAGGAGGAGTGCGCCGCCGCCCGTGCAGCAATACGCACAGACTGCGGATTCACGGCTTACGGCTATGACAAAGACCCGGAGGCGGTGAAGCTTGCGGAGGAGAATGTACGCAAAGCCGGAGTGTCCGACTATGTGAGAGTCTCCCGCCGTGATATCCGGGATTTCCACTATCCCGCGAACCCCGTGAAGATCATCACCAATCCGCCGTACGCGGAGAGAATGGGCGAACTTGCGGAAGCGCGCGAGCTGTACAGGACAATGGGAAAGGTACTGCTCCCGCGGGGCGACAGTTCGGTCTATGTGATAACCTCGGTAGAGGATTTTGAGGAGCTTTTCGGTGAGAAAGCGGACAGGAACCGCAAGCTGTACAACGGCATGATACAGTGCAGGCTGTACAGCTTCAATTAAGGTGCGATATGGGCAGACAGATTTATGACGCGGTCATAGTGGGAGCCGGAGCGGCGGGAATGTTCGCGGCGGTAACGGCTGCCGGAGCGGGAGCGGTGACAGCCGTTATCGAGCGCAATGAAAAGGCAGGGCGGAAGCTTGCCATAACCGGGAAAGGGCGGTGCAACGTCACCAACGACTGCAACGCCGAAACGGTGATGAAGAATCTGCCGAAGAACCCGAAGTTCATGTACAGTGCGCTTTCGGAACTGCCGCCCTCCGCGGTAATGGAGTTTTTTGAGAACGAGGGAGTACCGCTGAAAACCGAGCGCGGGAACCGTGTGTTTCCCGTGTCGGACAAGGCTTATGACATTGTGGATGCGCTGTATAACAAGATGAAGAAGCTGGGCGTAAAGCTGATAAACGCGCGCGCCGAGGAAGTCTGTGCCGTGAACGGAGCAGTTTCCGGGGTTATGACGGAGCGCGGACTGATCCCGGCACGTTCCGTGATAATCGCAACAGGCGGGCTTTCCTATCCGGGTACCGGCTCTACGGGGGACGGGTATGAGTTCGCGCGGAATCTCGGACATACGGTGACTCCGCTGAAACCGTCGCTCGTGCCGCTCGAAACACGGGGCGGCTGCGCGGATATGGCGGGACTGAGCCTGAAAAACGTAACTTTTACCGTGCTTGAAGCGGGGAAGAAAAAGCCGGTGTTCCGGGAAATGGGCGAGATGCTGTTCACGCACACGGGCGTTTCCGGACCGCTTGTGCTGAGTGCAAGTTCGGTCATGGGCGAGATCACGGAGGGCAGATACTCCGCGTACATCGACCTCAAGCCTGCGCTTGACACGGAGACGCTTAACGCGCGGGTAATGCGCGACTTCGGAGAGCGTAAGAACGTGCAGCTTGCGAACGCGCTGCGGGGGCTGCTGCCGGGTGCGGTGATCCCCGCTGTGCTGGAGGCTGCCGGCATCGGCGGGAGCAAGCAGTGCAACGCGGTCACCCGTGAGGAACGTGCGGCGCTGGTGAGTGTGCTGAAAGGGCTGCCGCTGGAGATAACGGGCTACCGTCCGATAGCGGAGGCGATAATCACCGACGGCGGTATATCGGTGAAAGAGATAGATCCGCGTACAATGGAGTCAAAGCTGATAAGCGGTTTGTACTTTGCGGGAGAGATAATAGATGTTACCGGATTCACCGGCGGCTTCAACCTCCAGACAGCGTGGGCAACGGGTTTTGCGGCAGGAAGAGCCGCGGCGGCGGGGCTGTGAACCGGCTGACTGCGCGGCAGTTGTTCGTCTTGACAAAACAAAACGCTGATGATATAATAAAATTTACATTTCCTATATAGAAAGGAAGAAGTTATTTGCCTGCAAAATTAAAAGATCTGTTTGACAATCTTACTTTTGACAGCGCGGCGGCGGAGGGAGAAGTTCTGTCCGTGCTGCACAAGGAAAAGGAAAATTCCATTCTGCTTCAGATAGGCTATGAGGCGAGGGTACCGTTCAATGTGCTGTTCGATGCGGCGGACTCTATCCGCGCGGAGCTTGAGTGCAAGCAGGTAAGCATATACCCGAAATACAATCCCGGTCTGTTCGACGCGGACGCTGTGCTGGATATCGCGTCGTTCCTGCGGCGGGAGGGATTCAACGTCAACGGATATTTCGATGACGCTGTGGCTTCCGTGAACGGCAGCGAGGTCACTGTCGAGATAAGGCAGAACGGTGCCGCTCTGCTGTTGGAATCCGGCATAGAGCGCCAGATAAAGAAGTTTTCCAAAGGCTTCTACGCCGTTGATGTGAATGTAACGCTGACCGGGCATACTCAGTTTGACATCGACGAATATACAGCCAAATCCGAGGCTGCCGACGCGGCTCTTCCGATACCGATTATCCCTCCTCCTCCTGCCGCTGACGGCGGCACGAAGCAGTCCGGAGGCGGATTTGTCGGCGGAGGTTCGTTCGGCGGAGGTACAGGCAGCGGCGAAAAGCGTTCCTATTCACGCGGACCCACTGTACATGAGGAACCGAAGCCGGTCACACTCGCTTTTTCGCATGAGATGTTCGGAGATGAAGCGGAACTGCGCGTAGGCAAGGAGATCAAGGAACCGCCTGTCCGCATGATAGATGTCATCGACGAGAGCGACAGCGTCACCGTCTGGGGCGAGGTGTTCTTTGTTGATGAAAAGTCCATCAAGGACGGCAAGTTCACCAAGAAGACCGTGTATTTCTCCGACCGCACTTCCTCGCAGATACTCAGCATTTTCACGGCTTCCGACAAGGCTGCGGGCTACTCGTTCGTAAAGGAAGGCGCGGCTATCCTCGTAAACGGCAGCGCCAAATTTGACCGCTTTATGAACAATTCCCTTGTCATAGAGCCTAAATCCATTATGACTGTCAGGACGATCTCCAAAAGCGATACCGCCGAGGAAAAGCGCGTAGAGCTGCACATGCACACCAATATGTCCGATCTCGACGCGATAACGCCCCCGGCTGAACTTGTAAAGCAGGCTTTCAAGTGGGGACACCCCGCCGTGGCGATCACCGATCACGGCAACGTTCAGGCTTTTCCGGAGATCATGAATACCGTAGATAAGATCCGTAAGGATAATCCCGACACGAAATTCAAGCCCATTTACGGTATGGAGGCTTATTTCGTGAACAACGAGGCGCCGGTCATCGAGGGCTGCACCTCATGGGGCATCGACGATGAACTGATCGTGTTTGATACCGAGACCACAGGACTCAGCGCGGCGGAGTGCAGACTTACGGAAATAGGAGCCGTGAAGCTGCGCAACATGGAGATCGTAGATGAATTCCGCACATTTGTGGATCCCGAAATGCACATTCCGGAGGATATAACCAAGCTTACGGGCATTACGGACGAAATGGTGAAGGACGCGCCGGGCGAAAAGGAAGCGGTCACGGAGTTTATGAAATTCTGCGGCAATGCTCCGCTCTGCGCGCACAACGCGAAGTTCGATATGTCGTTTATCCGGGCTGTGAACGAGCGTCACCGTCTTGGATTCCGACCGGACTTTTTCGACACGCTTGCACTGTGCCGCGCGCTGGTGCCGGGCAAGAAGAACCACAAGCTCGACACTATGGCTGAGCATTTCGGACTCGGTGACTTCAATCACCACCGCGCTGTCGATGACGCGAGAATGCTTGCTATGATCTACATCAAGCTTATCGCCGAAAGCCGCAAGGGACGTGATGTTAAGAAGCTGGGAGATCTGAACCTGCTCACCGGCAGCGACCCGCGCAAGCTTCCGTCCTATCACATGATAATCCTTGTTAAGAACAATACGGGACTCAAAAACCTGTATCATCTTATCGGACTTTCAAACCTGGAGTATTTCCACAAGAAGCCGAGAATACCCATGTCCGAACTGAAAAACTACCGTGAGGGACTTATCATCGGAAGTGCCTGTGAAGCCGGAGAACTGTACCAGGCGATAGAGAACAAGAAGTCCGATGAAGCGATAGAAGAGATAGCAAAATTCTATGATTATCTTGAAATACAGCCGATCGGCAATAACCGGTTCCTTGTTGACAAGGGAGTTGTGAGCAGTGATCTGGAACTGCACAAGATAAACAAGCGCATCTGCGATCTCGGCGACAAGCTTGGCATACCGGTAGTTGCAACCACCGACGCACATTTCAAGAGCAAGGAGGACGCGATCTTCCGCGAGATACTGCAAGCCGGTCAGGGCTACGATGACAAGGAGCAACAGCCTCCGCTCTACTTCCGCACCACCGATGAGATGCTGGAGGAGTTCCTGTATCTCGGCGATGAAAAGGCAAAGGAGGTCGTTGTGGACAACCCGCGCAGGATAGCGGATATGGTGGAGTTCATACGACCCATACCGAAAGGTACGTTCACCCCGTTCCTCGAAGGCGCGGAGGAGGAACTTCAAAGGCTCTGCTGGGACAGAGCAATGGACTGGTACGGCTATGAGGGAAAGATACCGGATATCGTTTCCGACCGTCTGAAACGCGAGCTTGACGCTATCATCAAGTACGGATTCTCCGTGCTTTACATGATCGCGCAGAAGCTGGTGGCGTTCTCGGAGAAGAACGGCTATCTGGTAGGTTCCCGTGGCTCCGTCGGTTCGTCATTTGTTGCGATAATGTCCGGCATATCGGAAGTCAACCCGCTCCCGCCGCACTACCGCTGCCGCAAGTGCAGATACAACGAGTTCATTGCTGACGGCTCGGTAGGTTCCGGATTTGACCTGCCGGAGAAGAACTGCCCGCACTGCGGGGAGCCGATGTTCCGTGACGGACATGATATCCCGTTCGAGACGTTCCTCGGTTTCAAGGGCGACAAAGCCCCCGATATCGACCTTAACTTCTCCGGTGAGGTACAGGCGAAAGTCCATAAGTACACAGAAGATCTGTTCGGTCAGGATCACGTATTCAAAGCCGGTACGATTTCCGCTATCCAGGAAAAATCCGCGATAGGATATGTTAAGAAGTGGCTCGAAAAGAAACAGATATCCGTGAATCAGGCGGAGCTTCTCCGTCTTGCGCGGGGATTCACCGGTGTAAAGCGCACCACCTCTCAGCACCCCGGCGGAATGGTCGTTGTTCCGAACAACTACGATGTTTACGACTTTACAGCCGTTCAGCACCCCGCAGATAAAACCGACGGCGACATGATAACCACGCACTTCGACTTCCATGCTCTGCATGATACCATTCTGAAGCTTGACGAGCTCGGACACGATGCACCGACTCTGTACAGACATCTTGAAGACATGACAGGTATCAAGATAGCTGATGTAAGCACATCTGACCCAAAGGTTTACAGTCTCTTCACTTCCCCGGAAGCGCTCGGTATCACCACCGAAGAGACCGGTATAAAGACCGGAACTTTCGGACTTCCGGAAATGGGTACGCCGTTTGTTATCGGAATGCTGCTTGACTCGAAACCGAAGAATTTCTCCGACCTGTTACAGATCTCCGGTCTGTCCCACGGTACCGACGTATGGCTCGGAAACGCTCAGGAGCTTATTGCGAACGGTACCTGCACGATCAGTGAGGTAATAGGTACCCGTGACAACATCATGGTGTATCTGCTGCATAAGGGAGTTGAGCCGTCCCTCGCGTTCAAGATCATGGAGATCACCCGAAAAGGAAACGCGAAGAAGCTGTTCGATGATACCATATATCAGGCGTTCAAGGACAACAACGTTCCCGACTGGTACGTCGAGAGCTGCAAGAAGATCAAATATATGTTCCCGAAAGCGCACGCGGCGGCTTACGTTACCGCGGCGGTCAAGCTGGGTTGGTTCAAGGTATATTATCCTTCGGAGTTTTATGCTGCCACACTTACCAAGCATACCGGGAACATTGAGGTCGATATCGCTCTCAAAGGCAAAGACGCTGTGAAGGCACGCATGACTGCCATTGCCAACAATCCGGACAGAACAGCGAAAGATGATGCCGTATATGAAGCGTATCAGATCATCTATGAGATGCTGTGCAGGGGGATAAGCTTCCTGCCTCCGAATTATCTGAAATCTCACGGAACCAAATATCTCATAGAGAACGGTGATCTGCGGCTCCCGTTCATGGCAGTCGAGGGCTGCGGCGAATCCGCGGCGAAGATGCTGTATGACGCTATCCGGCAGGGCGGATTTGTCAGCATAGAGGATATAATGTCCACTTCCGGCGTGAACAGCTCCGTTATCGACAAGCTCAAATCTGTGGGAGTTTTTGAGGGCTTGCAGGAGACCGCGCAGATGACATTCTTTTAATGTGAAAAGGAGAAACCATGAGCCTTATAGAAGAGACGGACGAGCTTATGCTCGATTTTGACAAGCTTGGGAAGATAGACCCCGCAAACAGGGTCATTCCCGTCGCTGTACAGAACCTCGATACCAAGGAGGTCATACTCATAGCCTATGTCAACGAGCAGGCGCTGAAAGAGAGCATAAAGCAGCGAAAAGTCATACTCTGGAGCACTTCCCGCAATAAGCTGTGGTTCAAGGGTGCGGAAAGCGGCAATACATTCACGCTGCATCACATATTCGTGAACTGCGAGCAGAACTCACTTGTGTTCCAGGCTACCCCCGACAAAGGCGGTATCTGTCACACCTCGCATAACGGAGTACCGAACAACTGCTACTACCGTGAACTTGACATGGATACGGGAAAGCTGATAAACCTTAACGAAACATAACAAAATCCCCTGCGAGCTTTCGTTCGCAGGGGTGTTTTTCATGTGTTTTTATCAACAGTGTGGAACTGTTTGAGATTTCCGGTCTTGTTGCTGCGTTCCGCGAGAACGGCTTCAACGTCCTCCCACGGCAGACCGCGCTCAACGCACATGACCATGATGTGATACATAAGATCTGCGATCTCGTTTTTAAGCTCGTTGTTGTCCGCGTTTTTCGCCGCGATGACCATTTCTGTACATTCCTCGCCGCACTTCTTGAGTATCTTGTCTATGCCCTTTTCAAACAGATAGCAGGTGTATGAGCCCTCCTGCTTCTCGCTCTTTCGATCAACGACAGTCCCGTAAAGCTCTTTCAGTACATTTTCCATGTCAGTTTCCTCCGTTATATGTTGTTTCTTACAGGTATGTTTTTTTCTTTCAGGTGTGTCTTTACCTCTCCGACTGTCAGCTCGCGGAAGTGGAACAGGGAAGCCGCGAGTGCAGCACTTGCCGGAGTGCGCTCGAACACCTCCGAAAAATCGGAGAGTTTTCCGCAGCCGCCGCTTGCTATCACGGGTATTTTCACCCGGCTGCACACGAAGTTCAGCATCTCGATGTCAAATCCGGCTTTAGTACCGTCGGTGTCGATCGAGTTCAGGCATATCTCACCTGCGCCGCGCTCTTCGATCTCTCGTACCCAGTCGCCGAGGTCAAGGTTCATGTCAACGCGCCCGCCGTTTATGAAAACGCTGTAGCCGCCATTGCCGTTTCGTTTTGCGTCTATGCCGACAACAACACACTGACTGCCGAATATCTCCGCCGCGTCGCTGATGAGTTTCGGGTTCTTCACTGCCTGTGAGTTCACTGAGACCTTGTCCGCTCCCGCACGCAGCGTATCGCGGAAGTCATCGACCGTGGCGATACCGCCGCCGACGCACAGCGGGACGAACACCTTTTTTGCAGTCTCGCGTACAACGTCAAGCATCACGCCGCGTCCCTCGTGCGAGGCGGTAATGTCGTAGAAGACGATCTCGTCCGCGCCCTGACGGTTGTATTCGTATGCGCACTCCACCGGGTCGCCCACGTCCTTTATTCCCTCAAAGTTCACGCCCTTCACGACCTTGCCGTTGCGCACATCGAGACAGGGGATTATTCGTTTTGCTAACATATTATCTCCTTATTCTTCAACATACCGCCATTGCAGCTTTTCCGCAATGACGTATGATGTTCCTTTTCTTCTTCCGGTAGTCCGGCTAAGCTGACCGGACAGCAGCGCGCGGTCTTCGTAGGTAAGCGGGTCAATGGGATCGTCAGCCCAGAGTATCAGCTTTTCGTCCCGTGTTCTGCCGCGAAGATCGGTGCGAAACTCAAGTGTACATTCGAGCAGCGACGGAAGTTCAAGATCGTCCAGTCCACAGAACGAGAACTTCCGCACACCGGTGAATTTAAGTTCCACCCGCTTGATCCAGTCGCCGTCAAAGATCACCGAAAGTTCATGGGAATCGAGTCCCTGCGCGAAAACAAGACCGTTTTCGACAGCGTGATCTCCGCTTGTGTAATTTGCCGAAACAATGACCGTATCGTGGAAATACCCCGTTTCTTTCATCAGAACGTCAATGTCCGCGTCGGTGTTAATGCCGTGCCACATTACCTTTCAGCCTCTGCGAGAGCTTCTTTCAGATCGAGAGTCCCGCTGTATATCGACTTTCCGCAGATAGCGCCGTACAGATCAAGCTCACGGCATTTCCGGATATCGCCGATGTTCTTCACACCACCGCTTGCGATGATGTTCGCGCTGCAGGCTTTGTTGATCTCGTCAAGCTGCTCCGCGTTCACGCCGGCAAGCGTGCCGTCCTTTGATATGTCGGTGAAGATGATGTATTTCACGCCGATATCGGACATTGCTTTTGCAAGGTCGGTGAAGCGCACGTCCGATGTTTTAAGCCAGCCCTCGGTAGCGACCATGCCGTTCTTCGCGTCTATGCCCACCGCGATATGCTCACCGTACTCTTTCACGAGAGTTCTGACAAGTCCGGGGTCTTTGACTGCCGCAGAGCCGATTATCACGCGCTCCACGCCTCCGGACAGGTACATTTCCGCGGCTTCGGGAGTTCGTATCCCGCCGCCCACCTCGACTTTCAGCTTTGTGTTCTTTGCCACGTCGAGGAAGATATCGCGGTTCTGCTGTGTAGCGTCCTTTGCGCCGTCGAGATCGACCATGTGTATCCACTGCGCGCCGCATCTCTCGAACATTCTCGCGGTGTCCATGTAGCTTTCGGCGACTTTGTGGGCTGTACCGTAATCGCCTTTTACGAGCCGGACGCAGTTGCCGTCCTTGATGTCAATTGCGGGTAGAATTATCATTGCTGTCTCCTTTGGTTATTTGCTGTAATGACCTCTGCATGAGAAGATCCTTACGATATCATCTTCGACCAGATATACGATACGATGCTCATCGTTGATGCGTCGGCTCCAGAAGCCGCTTAAATTCTCTTTAAGCGGCTCAGGCTTTCCTATTCCGTCAAACGGGTCTCTGCGGATATCATTCAGCAGTTTATTTATTCGTTTAAGTGTATTTTTGTCTTCTGTCTGCCATGACTGATATTCGTCCCAAGCGTCATTATCCCAAAGAAGTCTTCTCATACGTCATCGACCTCAATAAGTTCATGTTCGCTGAACTCAAGCTTTCCTGCCTTGTAATCCTTCATTTTCTGTTCAAGGTAGCTGATATTGCTTTCCGAGTAGAACGGGTCTGCGTTTATCTCGAAGGGAATACGTTTTTCTCTGCCTACTTTCGTGAGGAAAACAGTTATCGCCGCCGACATACTGAGTCCCATTTCGTTAAGGGCTTTTTCTGCACTTTCCTTTACTTTTTCATCAATTCTGAAATTTACCTGTGTCATAATGCAACAACTCCTTTCAACTATATTATACCACTGCGTATATACGTTGTCAAGTGAATTCTATACATTTCCTGAAATTTCATTTTTCGGCTTATATTTTACCGACGTGAATATGACCGCTGCAATCTCCGCCGGCAGCATTAAAATGAATAAAACCGCGAGAACGAACGGTATCAATGTCTCCATTCCGACTTGGTTTATCACGCAATACGCCCAGACCGTGAAAAATACCGAAACTATGAATTTCATCATATCTGTCAGGCGGGTAATGTGCAGACGTATCAGAAACTCACCGTCGGCGGTCACTTTCATTCCGAGCTTTTTCAGCTTGTTCACCGCAAGCGAGCAAAGACTCAATGCTCCCAGCAGACCGAATCCTGCCGCAAAAGGATAGAATCCGAGCAATTTGCTGTCTATGACATCGAAACTGCCGTCCCCGCCGAAATGCACGCCTATCCGCTCCGGAAGTCCGCCGTACATTATCAGCATATACACAAGCATGACTGCAAGCGCTCCGAAAGCTGCGGCATTTATCGCGATATGCACGGTGCGCTTCTTCTTCCGGAAGCCTTCCGCGTCTGCAAGATATGCTTTCTCCCACTTTGAAGCATCGTTTATCCCCGCTGCAACGGCAATGAGCGGTATCAGCAGCAGGAACAGCAGGTTGCGCAGATCGGTGAGTGTAAAGAACGCGCTCATTCCGATCTCATGCACGACGCAGTAAGTCCACACAGAAAAGAAAACTGCCCATATCAGCTTCAGCAGGTCGAGCAGAAGTGTGATGACGCACCTCAATATCCTGTTTCCTTTATCGCTGAGACTGAATCCGGGATTTTTGATTTTGTTCACTGCAAAGGTGAGCAGGCTGAATATCCCCAGCAGACCGAAGCCCGCAGCAAACGGATAGAACCCGAACAGCTTGCTTGCGAACACGTCCGGTTCGCCTTGCGGGTCAAAATGCACTCCCACGGTATCCGGGAGACTGCCGAAGGAGAAAAGAAAATAGATGAGAAAGGCACCGAGCAGCCCGAACGCGATAATGTTCGCGGCGAGGTGGATTATCCTGTACGCTTTCATTTACTTTCTCCTCATGTCCTTTTCCCAGTGGTTCATGAAACGCGCCTTTGTTTTGTAAAGACTATGCAGCTGAACCTGCTGTGCAGTGAAAGGTCTGCCGCTTCTCAGCACCCGTTCCTCACTTTCCCATTCGGTTTCAGCTTCCGCTCTTGTCCAGCGGATATAGCAGTCGTGTCTGTCGGTGGGGTCGGTGTAACGGTGGTGCAGCGCGGATTTTCCGGCGCGAAGCTCACGCGGTGAACGTCCGCGCCGGAATAGTCTGTTGGCGTGAGTCTTTGCCCACTTTGCGCTGCCGCCGTTGAGTTTGATAACCGGGTGCTTTTTGTAACTCCTGCTCACAGAGCGAGAAAATTGCGCAGAATGGTAAGTCCGGTCTCGCCGCTCTTTTCCGGGTGGAACTGGCAGCCGTACACGTTCCCGCTGAACACGCAGGCAGAGACACTCCCGCCGTAGTCGGTGTAGGCGGCTACATTCTTCCCGTCGCAGTGCGCGGCGTAGGAATGGACGAAATACACATACGGCTCGTCACCAAGCCCGTCAAGAAGTCCGCACTTCTCGTTGTAGATCAGCCTGTTCCAGCCGATCTGCGGTATCAGCAGGTCAGGAGGTGTCATAAGCTCCACAGTTCCGGGTATGAGTCCGAGACCGTCGGTTTCTCCGAACTCAAAGCTCTTGTCGAAGAGCATCTGCATTCCGAGGCATATACCGAGCAGCGGCTTTTTCTGCGCCTGCTCCTTTATCGTGTCTATCAGTCCGGTCTCGCCGAGAGCCTTCATAGCGTCCGGGAACGCGCCTACTCCCGGCAGGATAATCCTGTCGGCGCTTTCGAGGTCGGCGGCACTTTTGGTGACGGTGCTTTCCGCGCCGATGTAGTCAAGCGCGTTCTTTACGCTGAAAAGATTTCCCGCGCCGTAATCTATTATTGCAGTTTTCATATATGTCCCCTTATCAGAAGCCGGTTTTCGGCTTGCCTGTCGGTATAGCGTTCATCTTTCTGACTATCCTGTCATATACCTCATTGTACATATCCACAAGCTCTTCCGGAGTCTTGCCGGTTATGTTCTGCTTCTCGACATACAGATACGCGAGGGCTTCCGCTTTGTTCGAGGGGTAATATTTAATCTCGTTCATTCCGTATCCTTTCCGGGATTCACAGTGTTCCCTTTGTGCTGAGCGCTGCACCCGTGTCATTGAGTCTTACTGCCTGTTTCAGCGCGTGCGCCAGTGCTTTGAACAGCGCTTCCGTGATGTGGTGGTCATTCTTGCCGTACTCACAGCGCAGGTGCAGGGTTATACCGGAGTTGAATGCGAACGCGCGCATGAATTCTTCGGTAAGGCAGGTGTCGTATTCGCCGATACGCTCGTTGGTGAACTGCGCATTCAGCACGAGGAACGGGCGGGCGCTTATGTCCAGTGCGCAGAATCCGAGCGCTTCGTCCATAGGAATGAACGCGCTCCCGTAGCGCATTATACCGGATTTGTCGCCCAGCGCTTCCGCGAAAGCCTTGCCAAGCGCTATCCCTACGTCCTCAACGGAGTGATGACCGTCAACATACAGGTCGCCCCTGCACTTCACGCTCATGTCGAATCCGCCGTGAACGCACAGGGCGGTGAGCATATGGTCGAAGAAGCCGATGCCGGTGTCGATATCGGGCTTTCCGCTGCCGTCAAGGTCGAGACGGACAGTGATATCCGTTTCTTTGGTTTTTCTTGCGATCTCTGCTGTCCTGCTCATGTCAAGCCTCCTTAATGATCTCGTCAAGCGCATTGTACAGTGCGTTCATTTCCTCGTCCGTGCCTATGGTTATGCGCAGATAGTCGCCTATTACCGGCTTATCCCAGTATCGCACGAATATCTTGCGGGCTTTGAGCTTTTCAAAGACAGTCTTTGCGGGAACAGTTCCGGGCTTTGCAAAA
>JAGAWN010000226.1 GCA_017941355.1 Ruminiclostridium sp.
CTTATCTGGAAATGCCCGAAATGCGGCAACACCGACCAGAGCACAATGAATGTGGCGCGCCGTACCTGCGGCTACATCGGCACACAATACTGGAATCAGGGACGCACTCAGGAGATACGCGAGCGCGTACTGCACCTTTGACATCGATCCCCCTGCGCAAATGAGCAGGGGGATTTCCAGACGGAGAGATGATATGTATTACGGTGAGATCAAAAACTACGACATAGCAAACGGTTCGGGAGTGCGGGTAACGCTGTTCGTTTCGGGCTGCACCAATCACTGCGAGGGCTGCTTTCAGCCGCAGACGTGGGATTTTCACTTCGGCAGCGAGTTCACACGCGAGACTGAGGACGAGCTGCTTGAAATGCTGTCTCCGCCGTACATCAACGGGCTGACCCTGCTGGGCGGGGAGCCTTTCGAGCCGGAGAACCAGCGTGTCCTGCTGCCGTTCCTGCGCCGGGTAAAAGAAAAATACCCCGGCAAGAATGTCTGGGTATTTTCGGGATTCACTTATGAAGAACTTCACACCGAGGGTTCACACTGCCGGTGTGAGTTTACGGACGAAATGCTGTCGCTTGCCGACGTGCTGGTTGACGGGCGGTTCGTCCTTGCGAAAAAGGATATCTCTCTGCGGTTCCGCGGCTCGTCGAACCAGCGCATCATAGATCTGCGCAGAACGCGGGCGGAGGGCAGACTCACGCTGTGGGAGTGACATCTATCTTCGGCGGGGCGCAGGCGGCAAGCTCTTCTTTCGGTATCGAACAGAATATTTCTGCAAGCTGCGGGTCAAGCTGAGTACCCGCGGCTTCTTTTATTATCGCGATAGCGTCCTCGTGGGTGCGGGGAGACTTGTAGGAGCGGCGCATAGTTATCGCGGAATATGTATCGGCTACCGCGATAACGCGTGCCGCAAGCGGTATCTCGCTGCCGGGAATACCGTAATATCCCTTTCCGTCGATGCGTTCGTGGTGGTACATTATCCACGGCATGATCTCTTTGAACGAGCGCAGCGGTTCAAGTATCTCAACGCCTATTTTCGGGTGCATACGCATTACTGCCCATTCCTCGTCCGTAAGCTTTGCGGGCTTGTTGAGAATGGATTCCGGGATACCGAGCTTGCCGACATCGTGCATCAGCGAGGCATATTCAAGGCTGACGGGGTTGATATCGCCTTTCATGGACTGCGGCATATAGCGGAACAGTGTCATGGTGAGATTCTGAACGTGCCGGCTGTGACCGTTGAGGTTGGGGTCACGGGCATCTACTGCGCCGATAATGACTTCGGCAACATCAATGCTTCGCTCTTTTGCGGTCTGGAGCAGCTTTGACATAAGGCTGTTCACGATACTCACGAAAACGCTGCCGCCGAAAAGTATCATAGCCATGAGCATATCGGGCTTGCCGAAAACTGCGACAAGAATATATCCGATAAGGAAGAAAGAAAGCAGGACGAGAGCGATCCGGCTCCACACCTTGTCGCGCATTCTGCTTCCGGAAAGAACGTCCTGTGTGCTTTTTATGAACACAAGATAGTTGATAACATTCAGCACCATGAGCGCGGCACCGGCTGCTATCATTGCGTATATGACCAATCCCATACTGACCTCTGTACATTCCCGTGTTATTCGATAAATCTGTATCTGTACTGTATTATATATTGTTTTGCGGGTTTTGTCAAGTATTGAGTTTTAAAACTGATATCCGTTTTCAGCGCCGGCATCATTCCCGGAAAAGTCACACAGTCCGGTTCTATTGTCCGTATCGCGGGTTTTTGCTCAAAAATACAATATGTTGAATAAAACATCTTGATTTATTCCGTAAAAAGATGTATAATATATTCGTATTGTTATTCAGCCGGAGGTTTCCATGAAAAAAATCGTCTCAATCTTCCTTGCCGTTATCACAGCGGTTCTTTCACTGTCGGTAACAGCTTCCGCCGATGCCGTCACCGACGAGTTCGCGGCATATCTGAGCCGGCATTTTCAGTCCTACTCCGAATCCGAGATAGATATCACGCCCTTTGTTGACAAATACGGCTGGTCAAAGGATAAGACCCTCGAAATGCTCTCAAGCGCGTATTACTCGCACCCCGAATTCTTCTACGTCAAAAACGCTTTTTTATATACCGTGTGGAATAATAAGATCACTTCCGTAAAGTTCGACTACGTTATCCCGCAAAGCCGCTATCAGTACGCGCTGGGGCAGTTCGATGAGGCTGCGGAAAAAGCAGTCGCGGGTATCACTCCGGATATGAGCGATGTGGATAAGGCTGTGTATATCCACGATTATATTATCCTCAACTGCCGCTATGATTCGCAGAAGAAAAATTACAGCGGGTATAATTGTCTTGTGGACAGATCCTGCGTATGCCAGGGTTACGCTCTCGCTTACGAGTATATTCTTACCAAATACCTCGGTATGGAGTGTACCACGGTTTATTCCGAAAAGAAAAACCATATCTGGAATTATGTTAAAATAGGCAATAACTGGTATCACATGGATCTTACCCTTGACGATATCGTTGACAGCTACGGCGGGAACAACAGCGACAGATACGGCTGCGTTCTCCACGAAAACGTGCTGATGAGCGACAGAGCCTGCCGCAATTCCTCCGATCTCCATGCGGACTGGATAGTCGCGGGAGGATATCCGGCTGCTTCCGACACCTCCTATGACAACGCGTTCTGGAACGATATCCGTTCACATCTCTGCTATGCCGACGGCTGCTACTACTACACCAAAAACGGCGGCAAGGAGAACAACAGGCGCGTGGTGCAGGTTTGCAGATATGACCCCGCAACAGGCGAAAGCACGGTGATAATGAAGCTGAAATGCCTGTGGTATTCACGCAGGAGTTCTCAGAGCACAGCCGACTCGGTTTACGGGACACAGGCTTATACCGGCATTTACGCTTCCCTCGAATACGCGAACGGCAGACTCTTTGTAAATACCAACAAATCGGTCTATTCCTATGACCTTGCTGCCAAAAAAGCCAAAAAGCTTTACACTCTCAACAAGGGCGACGAGATGCAGATATTCGGCATGGCTATGACGGACGGAAAGCTGCGCATAGCATACCGCAAGGATCTGACATATTCGGAGAACTACCTGAAGCTTGTTCTCAAATAAAAAACTGAAAGCTGGGAAAAAAATGGAAGTTATAATGGACTCTTCCGAAAAGAATACCCTGTTCGGTGAGATACCGTGCGCCGCCGCAGTGATTACATACGACGGCAACTGCGCAAGGCTGACGTGGGCGAATGACAGGTATTTCAGCCTGCTGGGCTGCACCAAAAAGGAATACCTCGATATCGAACCGAACGAGTACGGGTTCCGACTGCTCGGCAGGGAATACGCTGCCGCGCTGATCGGTAAAGCCGAAGCCGTGACCAAAAACTGCACTGTTTTCGGGCTTGACATTGAAGCTAACCGGCTGGACGGAGTTCATCTCTCGCTGTATGCGGAGATAAGCATGGAAAGCTACGGACATGACAAGCGCTACAGCGTTCTGCTGCACGATGTTTCGGAAATGGGAGAGGCAGCAAAGGCAAGCTCCGACATGATAGATATGATGTTTGCGGTAATGGCGATCTCCGCAAATTACATCTTCCGTTATGACAAGAACGACGATATGCTTACGGTCTATAAGAATGTCGGCGGATCGTTCATAAACTGCCTCACAGTCGAGGATTTCGAGAATTACTTCAACGCCAGCGGCTACCTCTGCGACGAGGACGAGGAAAACTACGGGCTTATCTGCAACAATCTCAAGACCGGCGTTGACAGCGGCGTTTTTGAGATGCGAATGAAGCTGCCGAGCGATCCGGATTACCGCTGGTACCGGTTCACGATCAAGACCGACAGGCGAGGCTCCGACAGCGAACACGTCGGCGCTGTGGGCAAGGTAGAGGATATCAGCACCATCAAGATCGCCAATCAGCGTCTTATCGACAAGGCTGAGCGTGACCCGCTGACAAAGCTTTACAACAAAACCGCAACCAAAACGCTCATACAGAGCTTTCTGCGCACGGACAGCCGCGATACATACGACGCTTTCATAATCGTTGACGTGGATAACTTCAAGCAGGTGAACGATACCCTGGGACACCTTTTCGGGGACAGCGTCCTCACCGATATTGCGCAGGAGATGCAGGATCTGTTCCGCGCGAACGATGTTATCGGGCGTATCGGCGGCGACGAGTTCATCGTGTTCCTGCGCGGAATGAACCACAAGTCGCACATCGAGTCAAAGGCGGCGGATATCTGCAAGATATTCAGCCTTATCTACAACGATGATGACGATTCCGGCGTGAAGATCTCCGGAAGTCTCGGTATCGCGCTGTTCCCTAAGGACGGCGATACTTTCGACGAACTGTTCAAAAAAGCCGATACCGCGCTGTACAAGTCGAAGCGCGCGGGTAAAAGCTGCTATACGTTCTATACCGGCGAGGAGACTGTTCCCACCGATGACGAGAAGCCTGTGACCCGTGTGGAGCGTTACCAGAAAGGAATGGACTTTTTCAGCGGGAACTCCGGCTTTGCGGGAGATCTGCTGTCAAGCGCGTTTGAAATGGCGGAAGCCGGACTGGATATGGATTCCGCGGTGCGTTCTATACTCGAAAAGACCGGCAAGCATTTCCGTTTCGGCAGGATAGTGGTGTCGGAGTGCGGATTTGACGGGCGGACTTTCAAGGATACCTATATCTGGCGTTCCAAGAGCGCGGACGCGGCACATACCGATGCTATCCGCTTCTCGAACAAGGAACTGAACGATTTCTGCGCGCAGTTCGACAAAAACTTCCTGCTCACCGTTCACCCCGATTCAGACAGTGTGCTGAAAGACAACGCCTACACCGCGTATCTCGTGTCCAACCATATCGGCTCGTCAACCGTCTGCGGATTCTTCCGGGCGGGGAGACTGACGGGAATGGTCAGCTTTCAGGATCCGGCAGGCTCCTACCGCTGCTCGATCGACGAAGCTAAGGTGCTGAAAGAGCTTACGCGGACGGTCTTCTCGTATCTTATCAAGCTGCGGGAAGCCGAGAAGTCCCGCGATAACGCGAATTACGCTGCAAGCTACGATGTTCTTACCGGACTGATGAATTTCGGCTGCTTCAAGACCCATGTTGTCAAATACATGGAGAACGTTTTTGAAAACGACAAGTTTGTGTTCTTAATGGCGGATTTCGCAAATTTCAGCTATGTCAACAGCCGCTACGGGTACAACGAGGGCAACGAACTGCTGAAAAGCTTCGCCTCCGCGCTGTCGTATTTCTCCGACAAGGTGAGATATGTGTGCAGGGTGGAAGCCGATCGTTTCTGCGTACTTGCGGAATACAGCGACACGATCATCGACGATTTTGAGAAGTTCACACGCCGCTTCTCTTCAAACGAACTGCTTGTGGGCGGCAATACAAGCTTCGGCATAATGTCGAGCGCTTACGTTCCGGACATGACAGCGGGATTCAGCTTTGACGAATCCTTTGACAACGCGAACCTTGCGCTGAAATTCTCCAAATCCCACAGCATAGCGATATGCAGCGTGTATAAAGCCGAGATGCGCGAGGAACTCAACCGCACGATAGAGATCGCCGGAGACGCTATGCGCGCGCTGAAAAACAGCGAGTTTAAGGTGTTCTTCCAGCCGAAAGTATCTGTTTCCCAGAACCGTATCGTGGGTGCGGAAGCGCTTGTCCGCTGGATAAAGCCAAACGGCATGGTTGTGACTCCCGACAGCTTTGTTCCGTTCCTCGAAAAGAACGGCTACATCGTGAAGATTGACTTCTTCGTGTACGAGGAAGTATGCAAGTATCTGCGCCGCCGCATTGACAACGGACTTGAAGTGGTACCGATATCCGTGAACGTGTCCCGTATCCATATGCTGAAAAACGACTTCATACCGCATCTCGTTGAGGTCATTCACCGCTACCGCATAGACCCGAAGCTGATCGAGCTGGAGCTTACGGAGAGCGTGTTCATAGCCAACGAGGACGATGCTATCCGCACGCTGGGATTGCTGCGGGAGCGCGGATTCAAGGTTTCGATAGACGATTTCGGTTCCGGCTACTCGTCGCTGTCGCTGCTGAAACGTATGCCGGTAGATGTGCTGAAGATCGACAAGAGCTTCTTCTCCGGCGAGCATATCCAGGGCAAGGAATCCATACTTCTGTCCGGAGTCATCGACATGGCGGACAAAATGGATATCGACATTATCTGCGAGGGCATAGAGACCGAGGAACAGGTGGATTTCCTCAAGCACAGCAAGTGCGATACCGCACAGGGCTTCTTCTACGCGAAGCCGGTTCCTATCGCGGACTTTGAGGATCTCCTCGAAAACGGCATCAAAGCCTGAAACATAGCTTATTACATAAGAAACACCTGTCTGTACGGACGGGTGTTTCAGTCTGTCGAAAAAGGAACTATTTCGACAGACGTCCTACGCGGACGGCGCCAGCGTGATGCTGGACCCATGCCGTTTCACGGAGATTTGAACATCTGTGGAAAGATATAAGACTTTATTGACAAACAGAAACACCTGTCCGTCCAGACAGGTGTTTTATTATGCGGAAATACCTGCGTTTGTTCTAACTTTGTCAGGGGCTGCATAAAATACAACATAGACAAAAAACGAAAAGGACGGACAAACGTATGGACAAATACTACGAAGCCGCGGCGCTTCTGCCGCCGTTTGAAGCCATGCTGCGGCGGGTGCCGGGGAGCGTGGCTGCAAGCGCCTGTGAGATACGTCTGCGGACAGGCAGACCGGTGACAGTCGAGACTCCGAACGAGCGGTATGTCTGCAAAGACCGGAATGTGACCGCCGAGGAACTGCGGGCGTGTGTGAAATACTTCTGCGACTACTCGCTGTACAGCGCGGAGAAAGAGCTTGCCGAGGGACGCATAACGCTGAAAGGCGGACACCGTGCGGGATTTGCGGGAACGGCAGTGATGCGCGGCGGCGAGATAACTACCGTCAAGGACATCTCCTCGGTCAATCTGCGTATCGCTGCCGAACACAAGGGGATAGCCGAAAAGCTTATGAGCATGACGGTGTTTGAGCAGGGTTTCAGCGGATTGCTGATAATAGGCGCTCCGCTGTCGGCAAAAACCACTATGCTGCGGGATTACGCGCGGCTGCTGTCGGCATTCGCCCGGACGTGCGTTATCGACGAAAACGGCGAGATAGCGGCAGTGTACCGCGGGATACCGCAGAACGACGTGGGACTCAACTGCGATGTTCTGGATATGTTCCCGAAAGAAGAGGGGATAATGCGTGCGGTGCGGCTGCTGTCGCCCGAATACATAATATGCGACGAAGTCGGAGCGGAATACGGCAGACTTGCCGACTGCGCGGGAAAAGGCGTGAAGCTGATACTCTCCGCCCACTGCGGCAGTACGGAAGAAGCAGTTTCAAACACGGCTGTGAGGGCGCTGGTGGAGTCCCGTTCCGTGAACTTCATAGCGCAGCTCGGTCACGGTACGCAGTTGGGGAGAGTTCTGGGATTATGGAGAGTGAACGGTATTGAGGATATTGGAGGCTGCGGGAGCCGCAATGATATGTACCGCGGCAGGAGCCGTATTCTCGCTGGTGCTGCGCAAACGGGTGTCGCAGCTTCGTTCTCTGCTCGCGCTGACGAACGAAATGTCCGCGAAAATACGCTACCGCGCTGTGCCGCTGCCGGAGCTTATCGGTGAACTGACGGAGGAGAGCGTATATGCGGACTGCGCCTTTCTGCGGCGGGTCGGGAATGCTCTGAACGGCGGACTTACCGTGCAGGACGCTTGGGTGGAAGCCGCGCATACGGCTCCGTTCCTGTCCGACAGCGACAGGGAGCTGCTTGCCGACATAGGCAGCAGGCTCGGAGATACCGACACCGAGGGGCAGACATCTATGCTGGCGCTGGCGGGAGATATGCTGAGCAGGTCACTGGACGAAGCGGAGATCGACTGCGCAAAGCGGGCGCGGGCATTGATAGGAGTTTGGACGATGTGCGGGATAGGCGCGGGAATAATTATTCTGTAAACTGAATGTGGATTGAGTATGGATATTGATCTGATATTTCGGATAGCGGGAGTCGGGATAATCGTCGCGGTACTCGATATACTGCTGAAAAAGTCGGGAAAGGACGAGCAGGCGATGATGACGACTATCGCGGGACTGGTAGTTGTGCTGATGATGCTTGTGGGCGAGATCGGAACGTTGTTCGATACGATAAGGAATGTCTTTGGGCTGTGAATATTTTTGCAATAGTAGGTGTCGGCGTAACGGCGGCAGCCGCTTCGGCAATGCTGCGGAGGCTTCACGGAGAGTTCGGACTGTTTGTGTCGCTGGCGGCGTCGGCGGTAATACTGGGAGCGGTGATCGTATCGCTGGATCCGCTGCTGGAACTGCTCGGAGAGCTTGCGGAGGAAACCGGCACCCAGTCGCAGTACATCGGGATACTGATGAAAGCGCTGGCGGTATGCGTGATAACGCGGCTTGCTTCGGAGTGCTGCCGTGACAGCGGGGAAAGCGCTATCGCGGCAAAGATCGAGCTTGCGGGAAAGGCGGCGGTGCTGCTGGTCGCTGTCCCGCTTTTCCGGGCAATACTCGGCATAGTGAGGGGTCTGATCGTATGAGGGCGGTAATATCCGCACTGTTCGCGGTGATCGCCGTGCTGCTGTTCACCTGTGTCCGGTGTTATGCACAGGAACCCGATTTCGGCAAAGAATCGCTGTACGATGCGTTGCCGGAGGAAGCGCGGGAAATGCTGGACGAGAGCGGTATTACTCCTGACGGCGGAGCAGGGAGTGTGGGGATAGGCGAGATACTGCGGGCGATAGGCGACGCTTTTGCTGAAAACGCGGACAAGCCTTTGAAGATGTTTGCGGCGGTAACAGCCGTGATACTGCTCTCGGCGGTGCTTGCGGGCGCGAGTGACGCGGCGGGCATGAACAGCGGAGTTTACGGGCTGGTGACATCTGCGGCAGCGGCTGCGGTGATCTCGGCTTATCTCGCGGATATCACCGAAACGGCGCAGACCGCTTTCAACGCGGCTTCCGACTTCATGCTGGTATATGTTCCGGTCATGGCGGGAGTAACGGCTGCGGGCGGACATACAGCCTCGGCTGCCGTATTCAGTTCCGTGACGCTCACGGCGATACAGGTGCTGTCAAGACTGATATCATCGGCGGTGATACCGCTGACAAGCTGCATCATCGGCATCACCGCCGCGGGCAGCATTGACCCGGAACTGCATCTGGACAGGCTGTGCGACGGGATAAAGAAGTTCGTTGTCTGGGGGCTGGGACTGATAATGACGCTGTTTCTCGGGATCCTTTCGGTGCAGAGCATGATAACCGCTTCCGCCGACGGGGCGGCGATGAAAACGCTTAAATTCGCGGTATCGTCGGCAGTTCCGATAGTTGGCGGAGCGGTTTCCGACGCGCTGAACACGGTTTCGGGCAGTCTCATACTTCTGCGCAGCGGGATAGGCGGCTTCGGGATAGCCGCAGGGGTATGCGTGATGCTGCCCGCGTTCGCAGCCGCGGTAAGCTGCAAGTTCCTCCTGTTCGCGGCGGGAGTGGTCAGCGATCTGTTCGGCTGCGAAACGGCGGGGCGCATGATCCGTTCCGGCGAGAACGCGATGACGGTAGTGCTGGCGGCGCTTGCCTGCGTATTTACATTCATAACCGTATCGTCGGGAATACTGCTGGCTTTCTGCCGTTCATAAGAGGGATACGATATGAAAGAAATGCTGCTTTCTATATGCGTGACAGCGATCTTTACCGCTGTTTACCGGGCGCTGACGCCATCGGACAAATTCGCTCCGCAGGTGAAGCTTCTGGTTGCGTGCTTTTTTGCGGTATCGGCGGTGAATGCCGCGGGAGGGGTGCTGCCGTTCTGGGATATCACGGACATACTGAACGCAGATACCTCATACAACGACTACAGCGTGCAGCTGCGGCAGCTCACCGCGGAGGAAACCGCGGACTCGGTGCGGGCTGCGGTGGCGGGTGTACTGAAAAAAGAGGGGATAATCCCCGAAAAGATATATGTCGATGTGAATATCGCGGACAACGGGAGCATATCTATTAGTGAAATAAAGCTTGTTTTCGGGCAGGCGGATTACGAACTGTACGCAGCGCGGGCAGTCGTTCTTGCAGGACGCGTCACAGGAACGGCGGTAAAGGTAACTGCCGAAACGCCCGCGCAGGCTGAGGTGAAAGCAAAGGAACGGGAACGCGAATGAGGACTGTCATAGGTCTGGGAGATATCAGAGAACTGCTGAAAACCGACAAGGCTGTGAAGATCCTGCTGATAGCGGGAGCCGCGCTGATACTGCTCGCGGCGCTCGGCGGATTGTTCGGACACGGCGGGACGGGAGAGTCCGGGACTTCCCGGAGCGTGCGTGATTTTGAGGAATATGAACGGGAACTTGAAAAGCGGCTGTCGGCGATACTGTCGGAGATAGACGGGATAGGCGACGTGAACGTTATGGTCACGCTTGACACTGCGGGACGGACGGAATACGGGAAAAACTCCGATATGCGTATCTCCGTGACTGCTCCGCAGGTGCGGGGAGTGATCGTGGTATGCGGCGGCGGAGACAGCATTGCGATCAGGGAAAAGGTGGTGAACGCGGTGACCGGTGTGTTCGGGATAAGCACTACACGCGTAAGCGTTGCGGGCGGAGGATAAACGTTCGTTGACGCGGAATACATTATCATTTTGGAGGAGCATTATGAAAATCGGAAAAAGACTGAACATCATCATCAGGAGAAAGCACATAATTATAGCCGGGCTTGCGGTTCTGCTGGGAGCCGCGGTCTATGTGAACGTGCTGTATTCCTCGCGTCCCATCGAGACAGCGGACAGCGGAAATGCGGAAACGGCTTCCTACGGCGAGATACGCTTTGTGAACGCGGAAACGGACGGCGGTGAGATAGCTATCGCGGCTTCCGACTCGGAGGAATACTTCGCGCAGGCGCGGCTCGACAAACAGCGCAGCCGGGACGAATCCATAGAAGTGCTGCAAAGCTTCTACTACGGCGGCGACAGCACGGACGAGGAACTTGCCGTAATATCCGAGGACGTGCGGGAGGTGAGCGGGTACATAGAGACCGAATCCCGTGTGGAGAACCTGCTGAAAGCGCAGGGTTTTGACGACGCGCTCTGCTATCTGACCGACAAGGCGGCAAACATCGTAGTGAGGACAAACGGGCTTGATAATGCACAGGCTGCACAAATCAAGAGTACACTTTTAGGTGAAATTGCCGTGCCCGCAGAAAATATTACGATAGTTGAAGTAAAATAGTTCAAAAAACTGTTGTACATTTTGAATTTTTGTGTTATAATATAAGATATTGATATCACATGAATTCGGAGGAAAGCAGTATGGAGAACAATGTCGGTACAGCATCGGGTACTCTCAGGGTTTCCGCGGGAGTTGTAATGAAGATAGCCGAGACAGCGGCAGCCGAGACCGAGGGAGTCGCGATAAGCTCCGCGGGAAAGCTTGCGGTCATCTCCGGCGCGCCGCTCACGGCGAAGCTGGTATCTCCTGTCCGCGTCCGCATGAACGGGGATTCCACGGCGATCGAGATCGAGGTGATAACCGAGATAGCGTACAAGGCGTATGAAGTTGCAAAGAACATTCAGGAACACGTCAAGTCGGCGGTTCAGAACATGACGGGGATCACCGTTTCAAAGGTCAACGTCAGGATAGTTGCGGTAAAAGGAAAATAACGTGCAGTGACCCTCCGGGATACCGGGGGGCTGCTTGGCGTTCATCAAATAAAAAGTCAGGAACAAATGATATGAGTGAGAAATTGACAAGAAGAGAGATACGCGAGGGAATTTTCCTGCTGCTTTTCCAGAACGAGCTTTCCGGAACAGCGCCCGCCGAACTTGCCGAAGCGTGCGAGGAAGCCTATGAAATGACGGTTAAGCAGGAGATGATAAAAGTCGCCGATGCCGTCATCGCAAAGTATGACGAGCTGGACGGGATCATTTCGCAGTTCAGCAAGACCCGTGAGATAAACCGCATACCCGCGGTGAACAAGACTATCCTGCGGCTTGCTCTGTATGAGATAAAGTACAGCGACAAGATACCGCCGAAAGGCGCCGTGAACGAGGCTGTGGAGCTTTCAAAAAAGTACGCAGAAAAGCGCGACAGCGGCTTTATCAACGGCGTTCTGGGCAATTACATAAGAAAGGCGGAAGAAGATGGCGACATCGGCAAGAATACCGGCTGAACTGCCGGAAGCACCGGTGATAACCGTTTCACAGCTTAACGACAGGCTCAACGCGGCAGTCCAGTCCAACACGTCGTTCCGTGATGTGCAGATAAGCGGCAGGCTTGCGCGGTGGAAGTATTTCGCTCCGCAGGACGCTTACTACTTCACGGTGGAGGACAAGACCGCGGCTTCTAAGATCGAGGGAGTCCTTTTCAACGCGAAGGATAAAAAGCTGCCCGACGGGATAAAGGAAAGCATGGAAGTTGTGGTGCGCGGCAGTGTCGAGATCTACGCAAAGGGCGGCTGCCACAGGATACGGACTTCCGCGATACGCGAGGACGGCGTTGCCACGGTGCGCGATGAGTTCAGGGAGCTGTATGAGCGGCTGGAGAAAGCCGGGTATTTCAGACAGAAACGCCCGATACCCGCTGTCCCGAAGAAGATCTGCATCATAACCTCCGATACCGGCGCTGTGCAGCACGACTTTTTCACGAATATCGAGCGGCGTTTCCCGCTTGTGGAGATACTGTTCATTCCTGCCGTTGTGCAGGGCGAGAGCGCGGAGCGGTCACTGATCTCCGCGATAGAAAAGGCAAATACCACCGACGCCGATCTTATCATTTTCGGCAGAGGAGGCGGATCGCCGCAGGAACTTTCCGTGTTCAACTCGGTACCCCTTGCGGACGCGATACTCGCAAGCCGGATCCCCACTATCTCCGCCGTCGGGCATCAGCCGGATTTTTCGATCTCGGATTTCGTGGCGGACAGGCGCGCGCCTACCCCAAGCACCGCTGCCGAATACGCTGTGCCGGATATCCGGGAACTGCTCGCGGCGCTTGACAAGGAGAAGCGGCTGATAACCGTCTCGCTGCACCGGGTGTTTGACAGCAAGGTGATCGCGGTCGAGCGCATCAGCGGAAAGCTTCGGGAAAGAAGCCCTCTGCAGCGTCTCGGCGACAACTCCGGAAAGCTGACAAAGCTTTCGGAAAAGATCGGTATGCAGATGAACAGGCTGATAGAGATAAAATCCGCACGCACGGAGGAGATCGGAAAAAGCATTTCCGCGCGTGTTCACGATACTTTGGAGCAGCGCGGCAGGACGGTAGCTCATCTGGCGGAAATGATCGAAGCCGTAAGCCCGATGAACGTTCTGCGGCGGGGATTCTCGATAACCGTCGGTGAGGGCGGTGTTGTCAGAAGCGCGGAAGATGTGAAGAACGGAGACAGACTCACGATAAAAGTGGCTGACGGCAGCATAAACGCTGTTGTGGAAAGCACGGAAAAGGAACAGAACTATGGATTTTGAAAAATCGCTTGAAAGACTCAGGGAGATCTCTGCTGAAATGGAAAAGCCGGATCTTGCGCTCGATAAGGCGGTCGCGCTGTACAGCGAGGCTGCGCGGCTGGTGGAAAGCTGCAAGACCGACATAGAGAACGCAAAGCTTGAGATAAAGAAGCTCGAAAGCGGCGGTCAGGGCTGATATGGAAGATATTTTTGAAGAATATGCCGCGATGGTGCGGGAGCGGCTGTACCGTATGTTCCCGGAGGAGAAACTGCCCCAGGGGGAAGTTTCCGACGCGGCGCGCTACAGCTTGTCCGCCGGCGGAAAACGGGTGCGCCCGTTGCTGACCCTCGCGTTCTGCGCGATGTGCGGCGGAAAGCCGGAAAAGGCGGTTGACGCAGCCTGCGCGGTGGAGTATATGCACACTTTCTCCCTTATACATGACGATATGCCCTGCATGGACAACGACGATCTGCGCCGAGGGAAGCCGAGCTGTCACAAGGCTTTCGGTGAGACTGCCGCGCTGCTTGCGGGTGATCTGCTGGCTATACTGCCGTTTGAAACGATAGCCGCAAGCCGTGACATCTCCCCGGCAGCGGCGGTGAAGTGCGTAAATGCGCTTTCGCATTACTGCGGAGTTTACGGAATGATAGGCGGTCAGCAGATAGATACGCAGAAAGCCGGCGAGGAACTGCCGGGAGAACTGCTGCTCTCCATGTATTCGATGAAAACATCGGCTCTGCTGAAAGCGGCGTGTCTCTGCGGCGTTTACTGCGCGGAACCGGGAGAATATGAACAGAAGTATGAACAGGCAGCTGCCGAATACGCCGAAAATCTTGGACTAGCATTCCAGATAATCGACGACATACTCGATGTGACAAGCAGTCCGGAGGTTCTCGGAAAGGCTGTGGGCAATGACGCGGACAACGACAAGCATACTTATGTCCGCACATACGGACTTGAAGCCGCGAAAGAGGCTGCCGCCCGATATACGGACAAAGCTGTGTCGGCGCTGGAAGCGTTCGGGGAAAGTGAAGATGTGAAGCGGTTTACTCTTGCGCTTCTCGGAAGGAATAATTAAGATGTCGAAATATATCAATGTGGTACTGTTTGCCGCGGCAGTGAGCTGGCTTACGGCGCAGATACTCAAAACCGCTATCTACGCGGTAAAGTACAAGACATTCAGGCTTGAGCGCATCTGGGGCGCGGGCGGTATGCCTTCATCACATTCGGCATTCGTGTGTGCGCTTGCCATGACTACCTGCCGTGTGTGCGGTGTGAATTCCGTGGAAGCCTCTCTTGCTATGTCATTCGCGTTCATTGTCATGTACGATGCCTGCGGAGTCCGCCGTGAAGCGGGTCAGCACGCCCGTGAGATCAACAGGCTCCGCAAGATCGTGGATAAGCTTGACGACGAACTTGTTGAGAAGCTTGACGAGGAAGTTGACATCGAAGCGGACGGCACAGAGACCGAAGAACTGAAAGATCTGAAAGAATTTCTCGGTCACACGCCTTTGCAGGTGCTTTGCGGAGCGCTGCTCGGCATACTTATCGGGTTTGTGTTCCCGATCTGACAAAATATGAAAGGAACATTTTGTTATGCTTCTTTCCGAAAAGATCTCTCCCGACTTTATAAAAAGCCTCGATCTCACAGAGAAAAAGCAGCTTTGTGAGGAGATCCGGGCTTTCCTTATAGAAAAAGTCTCCGGCACGGGAGGACATCTCGCCTCCAACCTCGGGACGGTGGAGTTGTCCGTTGCGCTGCACAGCGTTTTTTCGACGCCGGAGGACAAGATCGTTTTTGACGTGGGGCATCAGTGCTACACACACAAGCTTATAACCGGACGCTTCCGGCAGTTCGGGACTCTGCGCTCGAAAGACGGTATCTCCGGATTCCCGCGAAGCTGCGAAAGTGAGCATGACGCGTTCATAGGCGGTCATGCCGGCATTTCCGTTTCTGCCGCTCTCGGTATCGCAAAGGCGATGCAGCTTGAGCATAAGCCGGGCAACGTGATAGCCGTCATAGGTGACGGTGCGCTGACCGGAGGTGAAGCCTACGAGGGGCTGAACAACATCGGCAAGGACGCAAAGAACCTGATAATCGTGCTGAACGACAACGAAATGTCGATATCCCGCAGCAAGGGGACGGTCGCCGATTATCTGAACAGAATGAGATCTTCCCGTTCCTACTACGACAAAAAGGAAGCGGTAAAGGAGTTCCTGTCACATACCGAGGTGGGCAAGGAGCTTTCAAAATCTATCAGCGGCACCAAAGACCTTGTTAAATTCGCAATATACCAGAGCAATATCTTTGAAAGCTTGGGACTCAAATACTACGGTCCCGTAAACGGACATGATATCGGAAAGCTTATCGAGATACTTGAGATAGCAAAAATAACCAATGAGCCGTGCATAGTGCATATCAAGACCAAGAAGGGCAAGGGATACAAGCCCGCCGAATTGAATTCCGGCGAATACCACGGCATTTCCCGCGGGAACCGTACCGGTCTGCGCAGCCGCAGCTTCTCCGAGATCGCGGGTAATGAGCTTCTGCACCTTGCGAACGCAGACGAGCGGATATGCGCGGTGACGGCGGCAATGAAGTACGCCACCGGGCTTGAGCATATCGCGAAAGCCTATCCCGAACGCTTCTTCGATGTCGGTATAGCCGAACAGCACGCGCTCACGTTCTGCTGCGGACTTGCGTCACAGGGAATGCTGCCGTTCTACGCGGTGTATTCCACGTTTTTGCAGCGCTGTTATGACCAGCTCCTGCATGACGCGGCGATAGAGAAGCGGCACACTGTACTGCTTGTTGACCGCGCGGGACTTGTGGGCGAGGACGGAGAGACGCACCAAGGCATATATGATGCTGCGATGCTCTCGACAGTTCCGAATACGGAGATATGGTCACCATTTGACGAGACAACGCTGAAGCTGTGCATGGAACGTGCAGTCTATCATTCCGACGGTATCGCGGCTGTGCGCTATCCGCGGGGGCTATGTCCTGCCGGTGAAAAGATGGGTTACAGCGATCACTTCCTTAACGGCAGCGGAAGTGATACGCTTATAGTCACTTACGGACGACTGTCGCTGTATGCAAGGGATATCCGGGGTGCAGATACTCTCACACTTCTGAAAGTGTTCCCGATACCGGACGAAGCTGTAAATGCCGCACTGCGTTACAAGCGGGTGTTCTTCTTCGAGGAGGGAATGAGAAGCGGCGGTATTGCCGAGAAGTTCCTGTGCAGGCTCTATGAGCGGGGATTTTCCGGGAAATACAGCATTACCGCGCTTGACAGCCCGCCGCCGGCAGCCGATGTTGAGACTCAGCTTGCGGAAGCGGGACTCGACCGCGCGGGGATCGCCATGCGGATCAAGGATTAGGGGGGAGTGGAGCTGCTCGGCAGTTATCATCGACTGCGGCGATTATGAACCGGGATCATCAATTATGGAACATAAAAGAATTGACGTTTTACTGACGGAAAAAGGACTTGCAAAGAGCCGCACTGCCGCTGCCGCGCTCATAAAAGAGGGCAGCGTGACCGTGAACGGCGCCGCTGTGCGCAAGCCGTCGGAGCAATGCCCGGAGACTGCGGAAATCACGGTGTCCGGGGATTCTGCACTCACGAAGTACGTCGGACGCGGCGGACTGAAGCTGGAAACGGCGATAGAAGCCTTCGTGATAAGCCCGCGCGGGTGCGTGTGTCTTGACATAGGCGCTTCAACCGGCGGATTTACCGATTGTATGCTGCAAAACGGGGCTTTGCGCGTGTATGCTGTTGATGTGGGGACGGGACAGCTTGACTCCTCGCTTCTCGCGGACAGCCGGGTGATTTCTCTCGAAAACACCGATATCCGCAGTGCGGACAGCTCTCTGATACCGGAAAAGGTAACATTTGTCAGCTGTGACGTGTCGTTCATATCGCTGAAAGCCGTACTGCCGGAGATTAAGCGTTTCACTGCGGAAAACGCGGTGCTTGCGGCGCTCATAAAGCCGCAGTTCGAGCTTGGACGCGCGAAACTCGGAAAGAGCGGCGTTGTGCGCGACCCGAAGCTGCACGAAAAGGCAGTAAGGGATATCACGGAGTTCGCAGGGGCGCTCGGCTTCACCGATATCCGCACTATACCGTCAAAGATAACGGGCGGCGACGGGAACAGAGAGTTCCTTATGCACTGTATTATTCCGTAAAGGAGAATGGAATGAAGATATATGTTTGTCCGTGTACGGACAAGGAAGCAAGCATGGAGACTTTGCCGTCGGTCATCGCAGCACTTGTCGGCAACGGAATAACGCCGGTGCTGAGCGCGGAGGTGCGTGGACTGTACAGCGACGAACGCGCAGTATATGAGGAGCCTGATCTTGCGGCTTCCGGCTGCGATATGCTGATGACCGTGGGCGGTGACGGAATGATGCTCAAGTGGGGCAAACGCGCCGCCCTTGAGGGAAAGCCTCTGGTAGGCATAAACACCGGACGGCTGGGATTCATGACCGCGCTGGACTCCGATGAACTTGAAAAGCTGTCCGCGCTTGCCGACGGAACATACAGGCTCAGCAGGAGAATGATGATGACGGTCACGCTGGTGAGGGACGGTGAGGAACGGGTGATGACCGCGCTCAACGACACCGTGCTGTTCAAGGACGTGAACTCGAAGCTGCCGGAATACACGGTGAAGATAAACGGGGTCAAGGTCACGAAGGTACGCGCTGACGGGCTGATTTTCAGCACGCCCACAGGCTCCACCGCATACGCGCTGTCGGCGGGCGGTCCGGTGATCGAACCGTCGGTGGAGTGCATACAGCTTACTCCGCTGTGCGCCCATACGCTTCTGAACCGCCCGATGATATTCAGCGGAAATGATACCATGACGGTAAGCTATTCCATGTATGAGGGCAGCCGTGTGAACATGAGCGTTGACGGAAGCGGCGGCACCGAGCTTTCCGCAAAGGACAGGATAATACTGCGGCGTTCGGACACGGTTCTGGAAATTGTGGAGATCGGGGAGAAAAGCTTTTATACGACGGTGGGGCAGAAACTTATGATGCCGTTGAAATAATAAAAACAAGGTATCTACAAATCGGAGAGGAAACTGAATATGAAAAAACAGAGACAAGCGGAAATCCTCGCAATAATTGCGGAATGTGAGATCGAAAACCAGGAAATGCTGTGCAGCAAGCTAAGTGAGAAAGGGTACAAGGTAACTCAGGCTACCGTTTCCCGTGACATCAACGAGTTGGGACTCGAAAAGGCACTCTCGGACACGGGGGTAAGCTGCTATATGCGCGCAAAAAAGGCGAACAAGCGGCACTTTGAAAGCTTTTTCAGCCAGTCGGTGATACACATCGACTGTGCGGGCAATATTGTCTGCGTGAGGTGCCAGCCCGGACTTGCCAGCGCAGCCTGCGCAACGCTCGATTCCATGAATATGGAAAGCGTTGTGGGAACAGTTTCCGGTGACGATACAATTTTCATTCTCGTGCGCTCGGAGAACGATGCGCAGAAACTCGCAAGTCTTCTGAAAAACATGATCTGAGGAAAAAATGTTAAAGGAACTGTTTATTGAAAATCTTGCAGTCATCGAGAAAGCCGACATAGAACTCGGCGGCAGGCTGAACGTGTTTTCCGGTGAAACAGGTGCCGGAAAGAGCATACTCATAGGCGCGATAAACGCGGTACTCGGCGGTAGGGCGCACAAGGATCTTATCCGAACGGGGACTTCCCGCGCCGCTGTATCGGCGGTTTTCGACAGCATACCCGCCCGCGTGGCGGAGAAGCTGAGCGAAAACGGCTATCCGGCTGAGGGGGAGCTGCTGATAAAACGTGATATCGCCGCCGACGGCAAGGGCGGAGTCCGGATAAACGGTATGCCCGCCACCGCCGCGCTGTTAAAGGAGATAACCTCCGGGCTGATAGATATTCACGGTCAGCAGGACAGCCGGATACTTACCGACGAGTCAAGCCGCCGGGAACTGATCGACGGCTACGCGGGGCTGAAAGAGCGGATCGCCGCGTACAGCGCGGATTTCCGGGCATTCTCGGCACTCACGAAGCGCATAAAGCAGCTTGAAGCCGAGAACAGCGAGAAAGACGCGCGTATCGAGAAGCTGCGCGCCGATATCGAAGCTGTGGAGAAGCTGGGACTGAAAAAGGGCGGGGAAGCCGAGATCTCCGAACGGCTGAACCGTGCCCGCAATATCGAGGAGATAGGCGCGGCACTTACCGGCGCGGCTGCGGGTATCGGCGGCGGTGATTCCGAGCAGGGAGCGGCGGATCTTACGGAAGCCGCGGCAAAGCTGCTCCGGGGGATAGAGAAATACGTTCCCGACTGCGGAGAACTGGCTGAACGGCTGTCCGCGCTGTCGGTGGAACTCAGGGATATAAGCGGTGATATCAGCGCTCTGCTGCCGGACGAGGAGGAGGGCGGAAGCCTGCAGGCGCTGGAAGAGAAGATGAGCGGGATACTCTGGCTGAAACGGAAATACGGGCTTGAGACCGACGAGATACTTGATCTGTGCGCGGAGTGGAAAACCGAGCTTGCGGAACTGTCGGAGTGCGACAACACGCTTGCCGGTCTGAACGCGGAGCGTCATACCTCCGCCGCCGCGCTGAAAGCAGCCGCGGAGGAGATCTCGTCCCTGCGCAAGGAAGCAGCGCTGCGGCTGGAAGAGGCTATAACGGAACAGCTGAGATTTCTCGATATGCCCGATGTACGGCTGAAATTCGGGATCACGCAGGGAAAGATCACGCTGCACGGCATGGACACCGTGGAACTGATGATATCGGTGAACAAGGGCGAGGATCTGAAACCGATCGCAAAGGCTGCGTCCGGCGGCGAACTTTCGCGCATAATGCTGGCGATAAAGAGCGTCAGCGCGGAGCAGGACGACACGCCTACCATGATATTTGACGAGATCGACACGGGCATAAGCGGACGCGCCGCCCGGAAGGTCGGAAAGAAGCTGGCGGAGATCGCGCGAAAGCGTCAGGTGCTTTGCGTTACGCATCTGGCTCAGATCGCGGCGCTTTCGGACGATCATCTGCTGATACAGAAGAATACCGACGAATCCCGCACATACACCGAGGTGAGCAGGCTTGACCGGGCGGGGAAGATACGCGAGGTTGCGCGTCTTATCTCCGGGGACGACAGCGAAGCCTCGCTTCGCAGCGCGGAGGAACTTATCGCGCGGGGAACTGCCGATGCCGACGGGAACGGCGATGAAAGCGGGGAATAGCGCATGGAGCTGAGAGCGTGGGTGTACACAAAAGAGCAGCTTGTGAACGTGCTGGCATCTCCGGATATCACGGCGGTGTATGTTCCTATGAAGCTGGCGGAACACGCTTACGGCGCACGGGAACGGGTGATCCTGCTGCCGCCGGAGTTCCTCGGAGACTGTGAGGAGCGCACTGAGCGGGAACTTAAAACGCTGCGGGAGCGGGGATTTGAACGTGCGCTCGCGCATACGGCGGGACATATCGAACTGCTGACGCGCAGCGGCTTCACCGTTTGCGGCGGGAACCGTCTGAACTGCACGAACAGCGGGTCAATGCGATTCTTCGCGGAATGCGGGCTTTCGGATATCATCGTTTCGCCGGAACTTACGGTACAGCGGCTGAGCGCTCTGGAAAAGCCGATACCGACAGGATTTATGGCTTACGGCAAGCTGCCGCTTATGCTGAACCGGCGGTGTCCGGTGCGGGACGGCAAGCCCTGCGGCAGACCGAACTGCGGCAGACCGCTCACCGACAGGCTCGGAAACAAACTGGACGTGATATGCTCTGATAACACGGTGGAAATACTGAACAGCAGCGTACTTATGCTGAACGGGCGGCTGCGGGAGTTCAGTGCGGATTTCGCGGTGCTGCGGTTCACGACGGAGAAAGATACGGAGCGGATAATACGGCTTTACCGGGACGATATTCCCGAAAATGACCCGCGGCTGACACGGGGACTATATTACAGAGGGGTTGAATGATATGAACATAAGCTACAAGAAGATGAACGAACGGGCAAGAGTCCCGCTGCACGCGACGGACGGGAGCGCGGGAGCGGATCTGTTTGCCTGCGTATCGGATAGCATCGTTATACAGCCGGGGGAAAGGGTGCTGATACCCACCGGTATTGCGATAGGCATACCGTATCCGAGCTGTGCGGCGTTCATATTCCCGAGAAGCTCCATTTCCAGCAAATACGGCATATCGCTTGCGAACTGCGTAGGCGTTATCGACAGCGACTACCGGGGAGAGATAAAGGTACCGCTCATCAACCACTCCTCGGAAGCATACACGGTCAAGGACGGCGACAGGATAGCACAGATAGTATTCATGCCTGTTATCGTTCCTGATTTCGTGGAAACTAAACAGCTTCCTTTTACAGCGAGGGGAGCAGGCGGGTTCGGTTCCACGGGAAGATGAAAACGCTTACATTCCGCAATGGGTAAAATAACCGAAAATGTGCGGAATATTCCTTTATTTTTTCTGTTTTTGTATGTTGTAACAAAGCCGCAATCGTGCTATAATATATTCTGTGATAAAGAAGAACACATACACAGAAAGTAGGTAGCTGAAACAAATGTTCACCAAAGATATCGGAATAGATCTCGGCACCGCAAATACCCTTGTCTATATGCGCGGAAAGGGTATTATCATCAGAGAACCGAGTGTTGTTGCGGTTGATGTAAAATATGAACGGGTACGTTATGTTGGTCAGGAGGCTAAGGACGTTATAGGAAGAACGCCCGGCTCCATAATTGCCGTAAGACCTCTGAAAGACGGAGTTATCGCGGACTTTGACATGACCACAAGTATGCTGCAGGAGTTCATCTCAAAAGCGGTCAAGGGACGCAAGTTTGTCAAAACGCGTGTCATTATCTGCATACCCTCCGGCGTTACGGCAGTCGAGCGCCGTGCGGTAAAGGAAGCCGCTCAGAGCGCGGGCGCAAAGAGAGTCTCGATAATAGAGGAGCCTATGGCTGCCGCTATCGGAGCGGGTCTGCCGGTCGCTGAACCCACCGGCAGCATGATCGTCGATATCGGCGGCGGTACCAGTGAAGTCGCGGTAATTTCGCTGGGCGGCATTGTTACCTCCCGTTCGGTGCGCGTAGCGGGCGACGAATTTGACAACTCGATCATCAACTACATCAAAAAGCGCTATAATCTGCTTATAGGCGAGCGCACCGCCGAGAACATCAAGATAGCTATCGGCTCGGCGTTCAAGTACACCGACAATGAGCCTGTAATGGACATAAAGGGAAGAAATCTGCTGAACGGACTGCCGGAAAACATAACCATAACCAGCGAGGAGATCCGTGAAGCGCTTGCGGAACCGCTGAGCCATGTCATCGAGGCGATAAAGGTCACTCTGGAGAAAACGCCTCCGGAGCTTTCCGCCGACATCATTGACCAGGGGATAATGCTGGCAGGCGGCGGCGCACTGCTCAAAGGTCTGGATCAGCTTATCAACCGCGAGACGGGAATGCCGGTCAAGGTTGCCGAAAGACCGCTGGACTGCGTGGCGGACGGAACCGGAAAGGTACTGGAGAATATCGACAAGCTTATCGATGTTCTCAGCGACGACGATTCGAGGTACTGAACGTGAAGTGCTTTGGCGACAAAGCACTTTCTTTTAATCATTGCAAAAAAAAAACGGAACCATTAACGGTTCCGAAACGGGATCGGTATTATGAGAGACTTTTTTCAGAGCTGGAAATTCAAGATCATAATATGTATCTTCGCCCTGGTTTTCGGCATAATGATCTATGCCGCAGTCGCAGGGGATAATATTATATTTCCGCGAAGTCTCCTCGAAACGGTTACTCAGCCTTTCGTGACCGCCGGTACCGCGGTAAGCGACTGGGCAAGCGAAACTATCGACACCCTTGTGAATGCACACAAATACCGGGAGGAGAATCAGCGCCTGCGGGAAATGCTCACCGAGATGTACGGCGAGATAATAGACAAGGAGCGCGCTGACGAGGAAAACGCACACTTCCGCAGCATTCTCGGTATAGCCGAGGAACACCCGGATTACACATGGTCGCCCCCGTGCGGCATTATCGCGCGAAATGCGGGCGACATTTACGGCGGCTTCACGATAGACCGCGGGACAGCTGACGGGATAAGCCTCTATGACCCGGTTTTCACCTCGGTGGGACTTGTGGGAGTCGTCGGTGAGATCTCCGATCATTACGCGGTGGTGAAAACCGTGCTTTCCCCCGATGTGAACGTGGGACTTGTCTGCACGCGCACCAAGTCCGTCGGTATCACCGAGAACGACGCCGAGTACGCCGCAGCGGGGTACTGCATAATGAGTTTCGTTTCAAAAAGCAGTGACATAAAAGAGGGTGATGTCGTCATCACCTCCGGAAGCTCGGTATTCCCCGGCGACATACTTTTCGGGACGGTGAAAAGCGTGTTCAGCGATTCCAACGGGCTTACAAAACACGCCGTGATAGAGCCTGCGGAGGACGTTTTCGGCATCACGCAGGTGTTCGTGGTAACGGGATTTGAGGGGCAGGACGAGCAATGAAGTACAACATTTCCGCGCGGGAAGAGCTTTCGCGCACCGAAAAGCGTTACCGTCTCGCAAAATGGCTGACATTCACCGTACTGCTTGTTTTTTTCTATGTGCTGATGCGCTCCGGGGTATTCGGGGCATGGCAGCCGGTAATGCTTATCCCGCTGTGCGCGGCGGTCTCTATGTATGAATCAGAGCTGCCCTCCTGCGTATTCGCGCTTTTCTGCGGGTATATGACGGATATCGCCTGCGGGTATATTTTCGGATTCAGCGCGGTATGGCTTATGACGGTGTGCGTTCTGTCGTCCCTGCTGGTAAGGAATCTTATCCGGGTGAATCTGATAAACTTCTGCATCATCGCGGCTGCAGCGGTGCTGACAGAGTTTTCTATGGACTATCTTTTCAATATAGTTATCTGGAACGTGCCTAAGGGAGATGTGATACTGACCGTTTCCGTTATCCCGACAGCAATTGCGACGCTGGTGTCGTCACCGGCGGTATTCCTGCTTGTGAAGCTGGTGGAGTCGAGACTCGGCAGGGATAATGTCAGCATCGTTTACTATGACGGCGGATCCGGAGAGGAGCAGGGTGACGAAGAATGAACAGAGTATCGGTCATTATTCGCAGGATATTCCTGATCTTTCTGATATTCGCCTGCGTATTCCTCTGCACCGTCCGGCTCATAAGCCTGCAGATAGTTGAGGGCGAACAATACCTTTCGCAGACGGAGATAAGCTACACCGCGACTCAGGAGATAATCGCCACACGCGGTCAGATCTTCGACAGCAAAGGGCTTACCATGACCACCAACAGAGCGGTATATAAGATCATACTGCAAAAGGCGTTCCTGCTTCCGTCAACGCAGAACGACGTTATCCTCAGGGTAGTTGAGACTCTTCGGAACAAGGGGGAAGAGTGGAACGACTCGGCGCCGATCACCTACACCGAGCCTTTTGAATTCACGATCCCGGACGGTGACGAGCTGCTGGAATTCAAGGAGAGGATCATCGTAAATCCGGACGCTACCGTTGACAACTGCGTTTCGGCGCTTGCGAAGAAGTATAACATCGACACCGCGAAATACACCCGCGGGCAGATACGGCTCATCGGCGGAGTGCGGTATGAAATGGAGCGCAGGGACTTTTCTTACGAGAACCGCTTCACCCTCGCGGACGATGTTTCCGTGGAAACGGTGATCGCCGTAAAGGAACTGGGAGTCAAGATTTCCGGCGTTGACGCGGTGGAGGAGAGTGCGCGTGAGTATGCGGTGACTTCCGTCGCACCCCACGTTCTCGGCGCTGTGGGCGCTATTTCGGCGGAGGAATACGCCGAGCTGAAAAAAGACGGCTACAGCTACAACGACACTATCGGCAAATACGGCATAGAAAGCGCAATGGAGAGCGTTCTGCGCGGTACGAACGGAGAGCGCACGATCGTCCGCAGCTCCGCCGGCGTGGCGCTGTCTGACACGATCACAAAAGAAGTCGCGGCGGGGAACAGCGTGAAGCTGACCATTGACGCAAAGGAGCAGAACACGCTCCAGGAAATACTCGCAAACCAGATAAACTGGCTGAACAATACCGCAGACAGGGGGCAGGACTGCGACGCGGGCGCGGTGGTGGTGCTTGACGCGAAAACCGGCGCGGTGCTGGGAATGGCGACATATCCCACCTACGATCTGAAACAGTCGGTGGAGGATTACGCGTCGGTGCTGGCTATGCCCGGAAGCCCCATGCTCAACCGCTGCACCAACGGTGTTTACCGTCCCGGCTCCGCGTTCAAGACGATAACCGCCGCAGACGGCCTGATAAACGGGCTTATTGACCGGAACACCCGCTGCACCTGCACGGGAAGATACACTTTCTACGCGGACTATCAGCCGAAATGCACCGGCTATCACTACGGGTACAACGTGGTGAACTGTCTCAAATGGTCATGCAACATCTTCTTCTATGACCTCGGGCGCAGACTCGGCATTGACGAACTGTACGGCTTTGCTTCAAAGTTCGGCTACGGCACAGATCTCGGACTGGAGATAGGCGGGCTGCCCGGGCAGATGTCAAATCCCGCGCTGTACGAGAAGCTGCGCGGCGAGCAGTGGGACAGCGGCAATACGCTGCAGGCGGCGATAGGGCAGATGGACACCCTCGTTACTCCGCTTCATCTCGCTGTGCAGGCGCTTACTCTTGCCAACAACGGCGTGCGTTACAAGCCGTATGTCGTGGATTCCGTCTGGGACTACGATATGAACGAGATGCTGTACAAGACGGAGCCGCAGATCGCGGAAGTCATCGAGGACAAAAACGATGCCTTCGCGATCGTCCGTGAGGGAATGATCGCGGTATCGACGCTTGTGAACTGGCCTACAAGCTCGGCGCAGTGGCATTTCAAGGATCTGCCCTACGGAGTGGCGATAAAGACCGGTACTCCGGAGGCGGGCGGCGACGGCACATACAATTCGACGGTCATGGGTTACTATCCCGCGGAGGATCCGCAGATAGCTTTCGGTGTGGTGCTGGAAAACGGGGAATACTCCCGCTATATGGTGCGCAACATCATAGACTGCTACATCTATCACGACTATCAGCCGGATATGGACGAGAACGGGGTCATTCTGACACCGTGGAAGCGCAGATAACGCCGAAAATTAGTTAAAAATACACAAAAATCAGACCTTTCTTCGTTGCAGTTTTCACGAAAATGATTACAAAACGAAAAAAGGTCTTTAAAAATCCGAAAAAATGTGATACAATAGAAATATGCTAATATGTATGAGTATGTTCTTTGATTAATTACAACGACAACAGGAGGATCCAGCCATGTCACAGATCATTGCCGTAACGGCAGGAAAAGGCGGTACCGGTAAATCCACAACTTCCGCCAATATAGCTTCATGCCTTGCGTACCAGGGAAAGAAAACACTGATCGTAGAGCTTGACTTCGGTCTGAGATGTCAGGATATCATTCTCGGCATAAACGGGAATGTCAGACATGATATAGGTGAATACCTTGAGGGTAAGATAGATATAATGAACGCTACCACCAAGGTGGACAGAAGCGAGAATCTTTCTCTCGTCTGTGCGACAAAGAACCCGTTCATTGAGATCAATCCCGAAAAGGTCATCGGAGTCTGCGAGGAAATGCGCCAGTATTTCGATTACATCATCATGGACACGGCAGGTATCGGAAGCTCGGTTTTCAGCGTTATCAAGGCTGCCGATCTCATACTCATGGTAACAACGCCGGATACTGTATGTGTGCGTGACGGCGCTATGCTTTCGGACTTCCTGTATGTAAAGAACTGCGTAAACCAGAGACTTATCATCAATAAGGTGCCGGTCAAGTTCAAGGACGAGGAGATACTCTACGATCTCGATGAGGTAATGGATACGGTAGGTATCCCGCTTATCGGCGTTGTCCCGGAGGACGCGGAAATACGCGTATGCGGCTCAAAGGGCAAGCCCCTGCCAAAGAACAGCGCAGGCTTCAAGGCATACGATTCGATATCGAGGAGGATCCTCGGTGAAAGAGTTCCTCTCTCCGTCAACATTGACTGATAAAGAGCAGGGAAGATAAAAGAAAGGGCGGTGTTTCAAATGAACATAGCACTTATAGCTCACGATGCCAAAAAGGAACTTATGGTACAGTTCTGCATTGCTTACTGCGGAGTTCTGAGCAGACACAATCTTTGTGCGACCGGAACCACCGGAAAATTAGTCGCAGAGGCGACCGGACTCAATATTCAGCGTTACCTGAGCGGTTCTCAGGGCGGAGACCAGCAGATCGGCGCAAGGATCTCGTGCAACGAGATAGATGTGCTGTTCTTCTTCCGTGATCCACTGAACGCCAAGGCTCACGAGCCTAATGAAATGACTCTTCTGAGACTCAGCGATGTGCATAATATACCCGTGGCAACAAATATCGCAACGGGTGAGGCGCTGATCCATGCGCTTGAGCGCGGTGACCTCGATTGGAGAGATATCGTAAGAACCTGACGGGTCTTGTACGGGCAGATGACCGGGCATTGCTGTCAGCCTTTGAACAGGTTGATGACGGTAATGCCCTTTTTTTGCGCCATTCTTACGGTCTGTCCCGTACCGGAGGAGGCGTGTTCTGCCTCGTCGTACCAGCAGACGCAGATGTCCGCAAGATCTACGAGCCGCTGATTGCGGGCTTTCATGCAGCCGTTGTAGTAATGAGCCGCGATACATTCCGTCCTGTCGGCGGAGGCAAGTATTGCACTGTACCTTTGCTTCATTTCCGCGGTGAAAGACCTCGACTGCTCCTCCGGGGGGCAGGGAAGCACCATGACAAGAGATACCCAGGGGTAGTTTTCTCTTATCCGCAGAACTGTCTCCGCCGCAAGAGTGTCAAAACCGGCGGCTCCGCCCGCAACAAAAGTCTCGGCACCGTGGTTTATCAGATCCTCCACCGTGTCCTCCAGCAGCGGCAGCGCTGTCTCCGGGTCAGCATCACGGTGTCCGGTAAAGCTGACATATCTGTTTTCTGACATTGCTGTTCCTCCCGTTGATCGCTCAGTCGCCTGTCCGCGCGAAATATTCCTTTGTTTCGTCTCTTACGACGTCCGAGAGCATTACCAGCGCGGCAATGTTCGGCAGCGCCATAAGTCCGTTGAATATGTCCGCAATGTTCCATACCGCTTCAACGGTAAGATACGGTCCTATGAAGATAGCGGCGATGTATATCCACCTGTATATCACGGCGTGCAGCTTATGTCCGCCCAGCAGGTATGCCAGACATCTTTCGGAGTAGTAGTTCCAGCCAAGTATCGTTGTGAACGCGAACACCGCGAGACATACCATAAGCACGAAAGACGGTATCTGACCGGGCAGCGGCAGTCCGTTTGCAAACGCGTCGGCGGTTACCGCAACGCCCTCAAGCCCCTTTGTGTGGCTGCCGGATATTACGATCACAAGCCCTGTCATGGTGCAGACTATTATCGTGTCAATGAACGTTCCGATCATGGATACAAGACCCTGACGGACAGGCTCGTTTGTTTTTGCGGCGGAAGCGGCGATCGGTGCGGAGCCGAGACCCGCTTCGTTGGAGAATATACCGCGTGCGATGCCTTTCTGCGAGGAAAGTATCACCACCGAGATACCCGCGATGCCTCCCGCTATCGGGCGGAGTCCGAACGCGCTCTCGAATATCTCGACGATCGCGCCGGGTATCGCGGATATGTGTGTTATCAGCACGATCAGACAGCTTACGACGTACAGGATTATCATTGTCGGGACTACCACCTGCGCGAATTTTGAAATGCTTTTGAGTCCGCCGATAAGCACCAGGGCGGCAAGCACGGTCATGACGATGCCGGCGATTATCACGCAAACGCTGTAGTCATTGCCCAGAATGTTCACGGTATTCAGAGAATCCGGGTCAAAAAAGCCTTTCACCGCAGAGGTGATACCGTTTATCTGCGTGAATGTGCCTATACCCAGAAGTCCCGCAAATACGCCGAAAAGTGCGAAAGCCTTTGCGAGCCAGCGCCACTTCTTCCCCATTCCGTTCTCGATGTAGTAGAAAGGTCCGCCGAGAATGTTCCCGTTCCGGTCAACGGTGCGGTATTTTATCGCAAGCAGTCCCTCGGCGTATTTTGTCGCCATGCCGAAGAGAGCGGCTATTTCCATCCAGAAGAGCGCACCCGCTCCGCCTGTCGTTACGGCGGTAGCAACACCGACGATGTTGCCTGTGCCGACGGTTGCCGAAAGGGCGGTACACAGGGCGGCGAAGCTCGATACGTCCCCGCTTCCGGAATCGTCGTCGTGCATCATATACCGGAAGCCCTTGCCGAGCTTGCGGAACTGCACGAACCGTATTTTGAACGAAAGCGTTATGCCGCACGCGAGGATCAGCACGATAAGCGGCACGCCCCATACGATGTCATCTATCTGTTTGATAAGTGTGTCAATGAATTCCATGCGATGAATGTCTCCTTGAGGTTGTCTGTTAATGTATATTAGAATTTTATAATATTTTAGACTGTTTGTCAAGGTTTTTAACAAACTTGTTTTCGCAGACCCGTTATTACGGGGGATCCGGGTGTTGTGCAGGGTACTTTCAGAAAA
>JAGAWN010000227.1 GCA_017941355.1 Ruminiclostridium sp.
AAGTATCACGCTCTATCTGATATTCTTTGAAATGTACCTGCTTCGGCGCTTCCACGAAACCAAGTCTTTCGGCTTTATCCATAATTGCCGTTACGGTCTCGGTGTCCGTGACTTTCAGATGTTGTCTGATATCCTGCTCGATAGCAGCCCTGTCGCGGTTTTTCTCAGATATTACTACGAAATGCCCTCTTTCATCGGTGACGGTCAGGCGCATAGGATCATCTTCCTGAAACTGCATCTTTGCGAACGAGAAATTTTCAAGCAAAACATTGTCATCAGCGGACCTGATATTCTTTTCATAGTGCGCTATCTGCTCCAATTGCCGCGATTCGCTCAGATAGTACCCAAGCTGTTCATCGGTCATCTTTGAAGCAAGTCTGTTAGCAGCTTCCACAGCCTTTACCTGACTGTAACCCAGCCGCTCCTGCAATACTCTTTCGAGCCGAACCTTCGGACTGAAATTCATCGTAAGCTGTTTCTGCTCCGTTCCGTCGTCGATCTTGATCTTCAGCTTACCCTTTCCGTCCCTGAAAAGGGAAATATCAGTATTATTAAGCTCCGCGCTCATGTCGTTGTATTTCTGCATTGCGGCATCTATCTGCTTTTCGTATTCAGCGCCGAATATACACTTAACGCCGTCTTTGGATTCCATAAAGCACACCGGAATGTCATGCTCCGAACAGTACATCTGAAATCCCTCGACCTGTTCCTTTTCGATAGTGACCATGCGCTCAGCCTGCTCCGGCTGTTTCATTTTCTCGCGGTAAATATCCTGAACAATTGCATTCATGGCTTCACTATCCTTTACATTAAAGAAAAGTGAGATAGTGTTTTCCTTCTTGCTCTCCTGTATCGCCGCCACAGGAATGTTCATTTTCTTTGCTCGCTTGACTAACTCCCCGAAATCCTTCTTATCAAATGAAGGTATGGAAGTTACTTCACCGCCCTCTTGCAACTTTCGGTATGTCACCTCGCCTCCGGACAAACCCGGCTGCTTATCGGACTTTTTCAGCCGTGCTTCCTCGCGCTCCCGTTCTATCGCCAGTTTCAGAAGATCCATGATGATCTCCGTCGCCTTCGATACGACTTGTGTTGTTACCTCAACACCTGCGCTTGCCACATCATCACCGTGCATATTTTTCACCTCCTCCCTTCCGGGATTTTTCGAGAGGAGCTATTCCCGGATAACCGATCCGAAAATTTATCCTTTCATAATAAGGGAAAAAAAACGGCGATTTTTGCGGTACTTTTTTGAAAAAAGTTTTGCCAACGGTCAATTTTTATCTATTATCAACAAATCAACCCAGCCGTGAGCTTTTGTTGTTAGTAAAAACTTACCGTGCTTTTCTATTTGTTTCATAGCCCCTTTTATGCTGTCTCTTATAGTAGTAATGCCAACACCTTCTACCGCCGCAAGTGTTTCGTAAGTGTGGTTTTCCTTAAACATAAGATAAAGACGACGACGCTGTTTGTCAGACAGATGAGAAAAGACCTTAAGTATTCTTTCTTTGTCCTCCGAAGCAATGTACACTTCCTCGGCAGATGGTAAAACAATTCCTTCCTTCGCTGCTTCATAATCGTTTTCCGGCATTGCTTCTCTGTGGTTACGCTGATTACGGCCGACATTATTTTCATTCTGCTCATACTCAAGCATTACAGCCAGTACCTCATCAGATACCTCTACCGTTTCCTGCTCCGAACAATTGTGATCGTATGCCGTGGCTAATGTTACAAGATTTCTGTTATCTGCTATCTTTTCGTATCTTATTACTTTCCCATCATTGTGATTAAACATTTTTGTATCCTCCGAAAATCTAAATGTGTTGGTAACGAACAATTCAGATTTTCAGAGAAGGCGACCTGCACCGTATATACATAAAAGACCTCCGATCCGTATAGCCGGACCAGAGGTCTCCAATCATCAGACACAAGTAATGCCAAAGAAAGACCGGAGAAACATCTCCGTCCGAACTAAAGCATCAGGTCTTTCAAGTAATCTGATGTTTACTTATTCAGTTGTGATCGTCCGCACTTGAAATCGCCTGCGCCGGCTGCGGACAACCGATAATTAAGGCTATATCCGCTTATTATGCGGTTTTCCTGTCCTTAACTACAAGCACAGTATAGCATATAAATTATGATCTTACCACGCAGTACGACTTCCACCTCCGTTTTGTGCAAATTGAACACAAAGAGCCATGCAGCTTTCGCTGTGATGTGCATTTTGACGGCAATTATTGTTTTTTAGTCTTAAAAAGTCTGTTTTTTAAGTAAATTATCGTGGTTTTTTCATTTTTAACTAGAAGTCCGACTTCCACTTTCCGCAAAAATTTTTACAAAAAAAATAGCAGCCGTTTCCGACTGCTTCAAATTGTATTATTCATGTTTAACTGTTGTTTATCCGACCTGCGGCAATTCGCTGGTCAGTTCTGTTTTTGTCCAAGTTTTCTTACCTATGGAAGCAAGATATTGATTGATCTCATGAACGCTTATATCCGGCTTTGTTGCCGTCATTATCTTATATAACATATATGTTTCGCTTTTCATCTGATGCGAGAGGTTAAACTTTTCAAGCAGATCATTTCTGAACACTTCTTCAAGTCCTACCCCGACCATAAAGGCAAGCACCGTTTCAATCTTTGGAGAGTAATTCTTTTTGGTACGAAGTGTCGTGATCGTCCTTATGGTCAGCCCTGTAAACTCCGATAACCGCTCCTCTGATATTTTAAGCCTTTCCATGTGATACCGTACTGTTTCCCCAGCAGACATATTTTTCCCGTCGTGCTCAATATAAAACCTGCCTAACTCCCATTTCTCGCGAGCCTTATCAATCTTTCTCTTTGTTTCTGCTTCAAGTTCATACTGGCAAAAGAAATCAGTATCGTCCTTATTTAGTTCACCGACGGTATAGTTATAGCTTTTATGCCCATAAACGCGCTTGAACGGAATACAGCATTCCGCCATATTTGATTTAGCGTATGTTGTCAGATAATACTTGTCGTACCGCTTAACAACATACTTCGGCAGGTTCAGAACCAAGTGTCCGTCGGCATAGATAAATGCGCCTGAATACACATACCTGTCAAAGAGTATGCTCTTACCAAGTATCTTTGACATCTCATAGAGCGACAAAGTATAGGTGTAGTCGTCGGGAAAGTCCTCCGGAACATCAAAGTCCTCGGCATATCCCATATATCCCCACTCATATACGCCCCGCGCCTGTTTATACCCCAGCTCGATAATACGCTTTTTGGCGCTGTTTCTGCTCACTCCATAAGTCAGCTTTATATTATCAATAAGGTCACGCATACCGGCATAGTCAGTATGATACACATTCCTGTCCTGCTTGTCCCGGAAGTTCTCAATATAGTTAACCACCCGCTCATAGTACATAGAGATATGCGGCGGTATGGCATTAGCCTGCGTTTCCGCCCATTTCAAGCCTTCGCAATCCGTATTCTTTATAAAGTTTATGTTTCTGCCCTCTGCATATCGGTTCAGGAGCTCCCGGTAATAGTATTGAAGCTCATAGAACAGGTTATGACTAAGAATATGAACACACTCATGCAGGATTATTGACCGGTTTTCAATTTCTTCTCTCTTTGATACGATAACGGTATTATGTTGGATATGCTTTTTTACGACCCTCTTGCCCTGATATGTAGATACCCACTTATCCCTGAAAACCGTAGTACCGGAAATACTCCCGTCATTAGAAAGCACCTCAAACCGAAGATTAAAACCCATTTTCTCAACGAGCTTTTCAGGATCTATCTTCATATCTTCTTCAAATGCTTCCGGATAGTACATTTCAAGGAAGTTGTATGCGTATTTATCAAAATCACGCTTACTCATAACAGGCACAAGATACTCGTCAAGCCTGTTGCGTGATCGCGTCTTTACCCTGTCGGTATATGCCGTTATCCCCATGAAGTAATTGTTGCTGTTTCTTCTCTTATACTTTACGGTATAATCGTCAAATTCGTGAAATCCCTCAACAACTACCTTTTGTGTGAATTGCTCTCCCGATACTCTGTCTGTAAACAGTATGCCACATACCACTTTCATAGAAAACGACAGGCGGCTCATTCTATCATAAATGCCCTCTACTATGCAGACCTCTGTTATCTCCGGCAGGACTTTCAAGCCATAGAACGCATCATAGTTGATAGGAAGAGAACCGGTCTTATAGGCATAACGGATAAAAGCTGCGTAATCATCGGCATAGTTCCATTTCAACAACTGTGTAAATGATATTATTTCCGGAACCATGTTCCCGTCAGAATTCCAAAAGCTCATTCCAGAGCTGTATTCGTCATGATAATCTGCTTTCATTTTTCCTATCTGATTGGTCTGTGGTGGGTTAGATGTCTGTAATATTATTATATCTCTTTGATTTTTGAAAGTCAACGGTTGTCCCGAAAATAAAAAGGCTGTGGTGTTGTACTCGTGCAACACCACAAACTTGACAAACAATTCTTTTGATGTATATGTCAAAAAACGGGATAAAAAACTGTTAATCATCTCCAAAGACTTTATTTCCCATTTCTTTAAAAGCTTTTCTCACACTCGCAGGCTTCACGATCTGAATGTCACCGCCGAACTGAAAGACCCAGCCGTAAAATGTCTGACTTACGCTAACATCAACATAAGCGTAGAAAAAACCGTTCTTCTTTGGCTCAACGTCAACATCTTCACCGAAGCGATCTATAATGGACTTCATCAGCTCATTCCTGCATTTTAGCGTAACTCTGACCGGCTTATCATCGTACATTCTGAATATACCGCTGACATAATCCGCAATATTAAACCCCTCCGGCATTGCTACGATAACATCATTCGTGATCTCAACATCAGTCATTCTATCCACTCTGAAAGTGATTATCTTATCATGCTTCACAGAAAAGCCTATCAGATAGTACCGACCGTCTTCCCAAGTCATACCATAGGGGCTGAAAACATACCGCTGCCCGAAGTTGCGGAGTATCTTGTTCTTGTTTACATCATACTCATAATACAGGAATGTTATCTGCTTATGATTGCATATTGCCTCATTACAGCGCTCTATGACCTCAAATATCTCCTCATTATCATTTTTATCCCTATGTAACAGGAATATCTCCTGACTGAGCTTGTCATTATTATACTTGCTTGTAAGGCTGCACAGCTTGTCAATCAAAACCGAGCTCTTATTCCGAGTAATGAACTGCGACGCTTCTACGGCATCGACAAGCAGGCGTAGCTCCGCAAAGGAAAACAGCCCATTTTCTATGTAATACCGATTCTGTGTACTTTTCACACACTTAATATCTACGCCGGCATCAATAAGCTGCTCAATATCCGAAAGAATGGTCTGTCTGTATGCCGAGATACCGACATCTGCCAGCTTGTCGATTATCTGCTGAATGGTTATATAATGCTCGGTATCGGTTTCTTCCACCAATATCTTATGCACCTGCAATATCCTTGATTTCGTATCCCTGTTCGGCATACCGGCAACCTCTCTTTCTGCAACATGATACCCATTATACCATATCTATGCTACATTTTCAAGACATTACACAAAACATTGACTTTCGGCTTGCAATATGATAAAATATATACCGACAGATTTATTTCGGAGGATCGTATGCAGGAAGTTAAAGTAATTGTAAACGGCGGTATTATCTCAGATGCGGAATTGCAGATGTACATAGCAAGAGGACGCAGAAATCAGCCGCGCAACGAGCTTGTCGGCTTGACCGTAACCCTTGACGGAGATTATGCAGACATAGACTACAAATACGCACAGCCACTCATGCCTCAGCGTTTCTCCTTGTGCGGAGATATGATAATTGAGAATTTCGAGAATCTCAACAAAGCCAAGCAAGCGGAATATCTCGACCGTGTGCCGAACGAGGTATAGACAGGAGTCCACAAGGAATACAGAAAATGAAAAGGATCATACCCATTATTGCAAGTCTTACATTGCTTATAAGCGGCTGCACATCAGCGCCGCAAGAACAGACCGGTACTGAAACAGCCGCAAGCTCAGTTACCCTACCCACGGTGGCTGAGGAAAACACTGCTGACAGTTACCGCCAGATCTCACAGGAAACCGCAAAAGAAATGATGAACGCAGAGGACGGGCATATCATCATAGATGTACGCAGGCAGGACGAATTCGATTCCGGACATATTGAAGGCGCTATATGTATTCCCAACGAATCCATAGACACCGCACAGCCGCTGGAGCTGCCCGACCTCGATCAGATAATACTTGTCTATTGCAGGAGCGGCAGGCGCAGCAAAGAAGCCGCTCAAAAGCTCTATGACATGGGATATACCAATGTTTACGAGTTTGGCGGCATTATTGACTGGATATACGGCACAGTTACAGATTAAGACAAAAACAGTAATAAAAAACTCTCCACACAGAATTGTGCAGCTATGTGGAGAGTTTTTCTTATGTTCCGGCAACTACAGATTTTGAAAGCGCAGATATAAACTGCTCCGGTGTGGGTGCTTTGCCGCCGAACTGCGACCAAAACATGACTGCTTCCGGGTCTGTCGATGACATACCGACATTTATCATCTCCGCAATATCCCTGCGGACTTCCTTGACCGATACGCCGTGCTGTTTTGCTACCTTTTTTATAATGCTGCTCATTTTTCATATCCTCCAGTTGTTTTTGCGAGGTTATTTCCCTCTTATAGCGGTATTATAACACATAACCCGTGTCGAAAAAGCGCAAAATCGGTCGGGAAATAAAAAAAGGTCAGCATTTCTGCCGACCTGTCGAAATATGTCGATTATCCTTTGTTTTCCTGTTGCTGTACCAGCAAATCTACAACATCAATAATATCACGCTGCTGCTCCCGTGATAGGTTTCCAATCTTCTTGCTCAGCATTGTTTGCTTGATTCCGACTTCCGTTTCAAGAACATCGCATAATAACATATCTGCTGATATATTCAGCGCATTTGCAATTCTTATAAGCGTTTCAAGCGACGGGGAACGCTCGCTTCGCTCCAGAACGCCTATATGCTTTGAAGATACACCGGAACACTCAGCGAGCTTGTCCTGTGACATATTTGCAGCTACACGGTATTGCCGTATATATCCACCTATTGAAGATAAATCCATAATAACACCTGCTCTCAGACTACTTTTACCTCTTATAGTATATCCTAACCAGAGCAAATGTTAAACAAGATTTGTGAGCGTTATTACCTCTTTGTGAGGTAGCGAAAGGAGCCATTGCATTTCACAAAGACTCCTTGTAGGTATTCAATTAAAGGTCTATCTTCTTACCGCCCTTACCGTTCACAACATAGTAAATAGCGTAATCTTCCGGCTTGATGTATATTTCCAAGGATTTTCCTGCGTTCTTTTTCTTTAAACCATCGACAGCCTTTACGACCTTATCAAAATCAAATTCGTTGCCGGCAACCTGTAAAACAGATGTTGTCACAGGCTTCGCTGCTTTGGTGGGAGCCTTCTTTTCTGTCTTTGCAGCAGGCTTTCTTCCCGGATTTTTGGGTTCTGCCTTTGTTTCAGCCTTTTCGGGAGCTTTCACTTCCTCAACAGGAGCAGGCTCAGCAACATTCTTTGCTTCTTCCTTCTTTGCGGGAGCCGCTTTCTTCGCAGCCGGCTTTCTTCCCGCCTTCTTCGGCTCTGCCTTGACAGGCTCTTTCACAGCCTCAACATGAGCTGCTTTCCCAACTTCCTTAACTTCCGGTGTTTTGGTTTCAGTCGCTTTTACATCAGCGGTTTTCTTCGTTCTCGGCATAGAAATGTCCTCCAAAATCCAATATATTGTGTTATAACTGCAAGGCTGTGCCTTATTTAGTTATTATTATCATATCATATATAATCGGATTTGTAAAGACTTTTCACAAAAATAGTGTTCTTATCTCATTTCTTTTCTTTGATATATCCGCAATTGGGATTGTTGATACAGCAGTACAGTTGTTTTCCAGCATTTTGTCCACCTTGATAAGTTCTCAAAACAATAGCCGCACCACAGTCCGGGCAAAAGAAATCCGTTGCTTCTTCAACAAATGCAAGAGGCTTACTTTCAACGGCTGTATTTACAGAAGGAGCCGTATTTGCGCTACTAACAACAGGTTGAACCGGAACCGCCGCCATGTTCTGCTGCGTATTGTAACGCTGATTTATCTGCTGAATATGTGCCTGCTTTACTTCTTCCTTCACTTGCGTATATGGGTAGAGCTGATTGAAAATAGCTTCTATCTGCTCAGGAGATAAAACCGGCTGCCGGGAGGTCATTTCATCAACTGTCTGCCGCAGATTATTTCTTTGTATAACCTTATATTCAGCATCAGGTTTGATCGTAATGCTCTTTAACGTACAACGTTCCGAAAAAACTACAATGTTATGACAAGGAACACTTTCCCCTACCTGTTTTTTGAGATACTTTATATGCGTATTATTCTGCATTATAGGATTATAAAACTTCTTCTTGATACTTTTATGACCTTGAGGAAGCGACTGGATCCAGTTTGTATTTGTATCCGTCCCGAATATCCATCCGTCATAATTCTTACTCTCAAGCACATACAAACCTGTATGATGTATCATAAGAACATCTATTTCCGTTGTTGTATCATCACGAGGAATATAGACATTGAAAAGAAACCTTGCTCCCGTATTCTCATAATCTGCCAAATACTTGTAACACATATATTCTCCTAAACATCCGACATCAGAGCGAGTTTTTGATAATGTGTTATGTGTGATCTTGTAATATGTAGTCTTTTTGAACTCTTTTTCCGGACGAATTACAAGGAAATATACAAGTATCAGTACTATTATTGCAGTAATCAATGTATGCTCCTTATTACTTCACAGAACCAGCATCGGCATCTTTACTGTCCGCTTCTGCAATATTCCTCTGAATTATCTCCATTATCTGCTCCAGCCGTTTCTCTCCGATACCGCTGACAGCACCGATCTCCGAGCGGATCTTACCAATGTCAAGGTCAATGACAGCATTATCAAGAGCATCCTTTGCGCCCATTTCATAGATATTGTTCAGCGTTTTCTCCATAGCAGACCTGTCCATAGATTTAATCTGTCTGTAAAGGTCACGGGTTAGCAGGTTTTCTTTTGGCATTACTCATACCCCTTTATCAGCCTTTATTGTTTCTTATGTTTTTTATATTCTCAGCACAAGAGAAAATTTCTGATAAATCCGTCAACAATTCAATTGCTTCAAAGCACTTTATTATGTTTTCTTCAGGAACATTTTCAAAAAGTTCTTCCTTCATTTTCAGTTCAGGCACACGAATTCTCAATGCAGCGGACTTTCCGGTAGGAACAGCATAAATCTTAGCATTTATATATTTATTCAGTTTATCGGCAATTGTTTTTACATCGCCAAAATATCGGGAATCCTTATCCGCATTTGTAAAGGTCAGATCAACATATCCCTCCTGCATTTTATGGTATATGTACGCCTTACCGAACCCTGTAGCATAATTTACCCACCAACCGTTTGAAGTCGCACTTGTTCTCAAAAGCAGATAACCATAATGCTCTTCCCAATACTTTCGATATTTCTTAAAGAAATCATTTGCAGCTTCATTCAATATCGTCTCGGAAGACTTTTTTGCCTTATTTATCGCTAAATGCACTTGCATCAGTCTTACCTTGCTCATATTGTCTTCTTTTGCGACAAAATAGTTTTCACATTCTTCATAAAAAATGTGATGTTCATACTTTTGGGCTTCATCATTGTTATCATAGTATTTTTCCGGACAAATAATAATTATATCATAATCTTTATATTCACCGGTTTTACAGCCTTTATTACCACGTTCAATATACCTTTGGTGCTGCTCCGGCATAGCTATTGCGTCGATCTTATCTTCAATAAGGATTCCGTATTTATTGCCGCCGGTTTCAATAACAACGGTTATATCAGACTCCCCATATTCTGCATCCGTTCTTGAAAGCTCTACGGAAGCAACAGAGAAATCACTTCCACCCCATTTTGTTCTATTGACGATCATTCTTGCAAATCCATCGTCAGTACTTATTGCTTCAAGAAACAAAAGATCCATGTCACGTTCTCTTACCATGCTGAATATCAATTTAGTATTCATATTTATATCTCCGACTTGTGATGATTTATTAAGCAGTTCTGTAATATCAGTCAAGCTCTAAACCCGCTTTTGAATTTTACCCATTTCCTTTAATATCTCCAATGCTTGATAATACCGAATTTTATCAAATTTAAAACTTAGATTATAGTGCCAATCTCTGTTGAAATGCTCAAAATCATACCAATATACATATTTGTCATCTTCCTTAACATGCATAGTGATTGACCAACAGCCTTCTATCCCACAACTGTTGCAAACAAACAGAAATACACCTTCATCGTAGGAATAACTGCCTTCTTCTGTTGCTTCCACAAGATTTTTATACAGAGATCTTGGATCAACATGACCGTATGGAATTCCGTTTGACCAATTCCATTCATCTTCTTGAATTTCTTGAGCTTCAGCTCTCATAAAAGCATCATTTTCCGGCTTAACGATGTCAAGCATTTCTTTCCCGTCAATATAGATCTCAACAACTTTAACCAATGAACCGAGATCCACTGCCCACTCCTCACCTGCTTCAACAGGGTCTATCATCTTAAATTCAAGCGTATTGACTTTATCCATACTATCACCACCTTAAATCAACATATATCCCCTTATGATCAGAAAGTCTTTTATCATAATTCCATTCATCAACAGTAATATCAGCATCAGCCACAAACCACTCTTAAACCTCAATATGGTCGATACATTCCGATTTATCGGCAGTCAATAATCTGATACTATTATCGGCAAATGAACTGAGCACGGTCTCTCTGCCGTATTTGGTATAATAGTAGTTATCCGAAAAGCTCAGATTGTAGTCACCGCAAATGCAGATATGTCTGCCCGATTCACAAATAGCCTTAAAATCGGCAGTTTGCGCAGCAACATCTTCCTTGAAAGAGCCCCGCCTGTTTCCCCATATTCCCATAATTGTTCCGTAAACAAGCAGCTCACCGTAAGGTGTTTCCAGACCAGCACATATCGAAGTGTATTTATCATAGGTCAGATAATACTTTGTCAGCTTATAATCGGTAATGATAGTAACACGGTTCTCAGTAGATCTATAATAATCACGAATACCGCACATACCGACTGGAGCCGGCGTTTCATAAGCATATGTTTTGTCTGGCATTACCCTGCTGTCAGTTTCAGTAAGTATCAGTATATCGGCGTTTATCCTATTGCACTCTTCAATAATTTTTCCAAGAAGAGCCTTATTGTGAAGGCGCTCAACATTCCATGTGGCTATCTTCATATATGACCTCTATAATATCATTAGCTTCTTATAATTCTTTTTTTATTATTAATAAAACTTAAATCCAATAATTCATGACGATCATACTATATTATAACATATCTCAATTGAAAACTCAATAATAATAGGACACTTAAAAAATGAACATTTTCAAATTCGACTTTTAATAATACTTTCGCTTTATATTACGAATTTGATGATAGCGCTTGAAATACGCAGGAAAAAACGAAAAAACGTCCGAAAAATGATAGTTCATCTATCACTAAGAATATTTCACTCAAAAAACTCCAAAAATTCAGCCTCGCCCAGACCTCAAAAGCCAAAAATGTTATTAAAATTTTCGCATGGTGGCTTGATTAATAGTCAACCGGTCGAACTAAACAGGAATGTGCAGCCTGCACAAATCTAGGCAGCGTTTGTTGTGACAGTTCACAAAGAAAGCAACGTCCAAAATCGTTAAACAAACAAAATAAAAAATCCCTCAACCTGCATAGTTAAGGGATTTTCGTGGCTCCTGTTACTGGACTTGAACCAGTGACATCTTGATTAACAGTCAAGCGCTCTACCGACTGAGCTAAACAGGAATATTATTAAAATTTGAACATTTTTGAGATCTCGTCTTGCTCCGTTGTAAACTCATTTGATTCGTTCTACCGACTGAGCTAAACAGGAATATATATTAAAATTTGAACATTTTTGAGATTAGGTTTTGCTCCGTTGTAAACTCTTATGATTCGTTCTACCGACTGAGCTAAACAGGAATATATATTAAAATTTGAACATTTTTGAGATTAGGTTTTGCTCCGTTGTAAACTCTTATGATTCGTTC
>JAGAWN010000228.1 GCA_017941355.1 Ruminiclostridium sp.
CAGGAGAATTATCAACATCCGTTGTCTCATAAGACGTCGCGTTATCGTCCACATCAGTGCCTTCTGTGCCTGAACCCGTATCTTCCTGTTCATCTCCACTGAACGGTACATCTTTCAATGAATCCCATCCGTCAGTTTCAGAATCGTCAGAGAACTCTTCGCCGAACTTCTCCCATTTTTCACGATATGGATTTTCAGCCGAAACGAATTCTCCAGATGTTTCCGGGTTGACCGCATCTTGCGTTTCAGGAGAAGTCTCATAATCATAGGTTTCCAAATCACTCTGATTTTCAGACTGTTCTGCGGTAGCTGTGTCCTCGGCATCGGCAATTTCATCCGCTGTCTCGATGCCGGTCACATCCTCCGGCTGATCTTCGGTGTCAGTGTCTGCGACATCAGAAGTTTCATCTGTTGTCTCGGTGTCGGTCACATCCTCCGGCTGGTCTGTGGTATCAGCATTCTCGACATCGGCGGCTTCATCCGCTGCCTCGGTGTCGGTCACATCCTCCGGTTGCTCTGCGGTATCAGTGTCCCCGGCATCGGAAGTTTCATCCGCAGTCTCGGTATCAGTCACATCCTCAGGCTGATCTTCAGTATCAGTGTCTTCGGCATCGGAAGTTTCATCCGCAGTCTCGGTATCAGTCACATCTTCCGGTCGCTCTGTGGTATCAGTGTCCTCGGCATCAGAAGTTTCATCCGCAGTCTCGGTATCAGTCACATCCTCCGGCTGATCTTCAGTATCAGTGTCTTCGACATCGGAAGTTTCATCCGCAGTCTCGGTATCAGTCACATCCTCCGGATGCTCTGTGGTATCAGTGTCCTCGGCATCAGAAGTTTCATCCACGGTCTCTGCGTCAGTCACATCCTCCAGCTGATCGGTCGTATCAGTGTCCTCGGCATCGGAAGTTTCATCCGCAGTCTCGGTATCAGTCACATCCTCCGGATGCTCTGTGGTATCAGTGTCCTCGGCATCAGAAGTTTCATCCGCACTCTCTGCGTCAGTCACATCCTCTGGGATATCTTCTTCGATGGCTTCTTCCTGATCCGTTACCTCATAATCATCCGTATCTTCAGGTATTTCCTCAGTATCATCTACAACTGCTTCAGTCTGTTCTTCACCAAAGCCATTCGTATCTTCGGGAATATCGTTGAGTTTCTCGTAATCTTCAGTGGTGTCTTCTGATTCTTCAAGAGAATCCTCTTCGATATCGTCGAGAGACTCGTCCAATTCATCACTTTCCGGTTCTATGGAATCTTCTTCAATCGATTCATCGGTTTCATCATATTCAATATCATCGTCTGCCGGTTCTTCTGACACATCCTCAGAAACATCGTCAGAAATATCCGCGTCGGAATAATCATCTTCCGGCACATCTTCTGGGATATCATCTGGTATGTCTGCCGGAACATCGTCAGACACGTCTACATCAGAGACATCCATATCAGCAGAAGTATCAACGCTTTCACTATATTCTTCATCCATACGGCACAATTCCTCCTTTTACGATTTTTCGAGGGAATTCATTATCTGCACATCCCTTACAGGAATCTTTGTGCCATAACGTATTCTTCTCCACAGATGAACCTTTACACAGGAGAGCAACTCCTTTGAGAATGGTTCATCGTTAAGTTCTGCTTTTACCAGGTTTGTTATTTGACCAAAGACTTTTTTTACAGGCTCAAAATCCTTGGTTTCCGGCTTGAAGTTTTTAACAAATATTCTCCTTGCAATTTCCCGCGCAAGAATTCTTCTCGCGTAGTCGCAGGAATGGGTGCAATACTTTGTTTTTGCGCATTCAGGATACGGTCTTAAGCACTCCTGCTTGTCGTTCCAGTAGGTAGTCAATTTGCGAATGCCATCATCGGAAAGGGTAATGCTGATGTTATTTTCTAAGCGGTAATCCGGAGTTATAACCTCTTCTGGTTCATCAAGCCGATTGAAGAACAGAAATGCTTCACCGGGCTTCAGCCGTGACATTCTTTGAATCTGAGCCTCGCTCATATTCATACTGTCAGCAACTATCTGCTTGTCCGTTGCTTCTACAAGACGGAAAACCATCTTCATGTCTGTCAGTGCAACCACATCTGTAGATACTTTTCGTGGCGACTGATCCGCAATGACAATTCCAACACCATACGAACGAATCTCAGCAAGCATTCTTTTTACCAAACCCTGCGCTATAGCACTCGGATTTGCATCACCCTGGCTTGCATTGGATTCGGCATCCAAAAGAACGTGAGCTTCTTCCAGTAGGATTACATTCTTCAGCCCGCCTTCTCCTACATAGTTGGAGTTTACATACGCAAGAATAGAAAGAAGGAGCAACGAAATAATCAGGGCTTTCTGATCACTGTTTTCAATTGCCGCAAGTTCGATGATTGTCGGCTTCTCAAGTAAATCCTGTATAGGAATAGAGAAGTAATTGTCAAACAGATTGCTTAAGCTATTAAGTCGGACAACACCAGCGCGGCCTATATTCTTCGCATCGCCCGTATAGCCAATCTCATCAAATGTGTTTTGGAAGCATTTGATAAAATCAGAAATGTTGAATGTCTGCCCTTTGTCATCTACGGCGTATGTATCCAGCCACCTAAAATCAGAGTAGCAATTGTTTATGGACTCCTCGAAAATCTTATCGAGAGGTGTCGACATAGATACCGCTGCAGCAAACGCAGTTTTGAGCGTAGACTTATATGTTTCCAATTTGACATTCTTAGGCGGAACAAAAGGATTAAACACAAACGGGGATATAAAGTTCTTCCCCGGTGTGAATACTTGCAGTTCCGGTATGCTCTGAATTAATGCTCTGTATTCGTTTTTCGCAGGTTCGATAACAAGGAAGGGAATATGGTGTTCTTTCCAAAGTCTGTCCAATAGGCTGACTGAGAATGTCGTTTTACCAGAACCGGGGGTTCCGACCACAAGCATATGCTTTGCAATATCATTAAGCGATATGCCGATAGTATCCTTATTTCCAGACGATTTTAAAACTCCAATCTCTATATCGCCGGAGTTTATAAGATTGTTGGCGTAACTTTTACTTGTACTTTCTGTTTCGTTAATCGGTAAACCTGCAGATATTCGCTGTGTACCAATTGGAAGGCGAAACAATCCTGCACATTCCTCTGCAGTTATTATATAAGGAAGTCTATATAAATTTTGAAATTCATTGCTTTGAGACCATATACGCGCGTCTCTATTAGATTGAAGTAATAACTCGTTTATAACCCATGGAAGCGGGGCAAAATTTTCTTTCAGTCTAATATCATCATTCGTGTAGAATATATGTTTTAATGCAGTAGGACTTTTGATGTCATAAGCCAATGTGCTATGAAGCTTTGATGATATATCGTAAACTGCCGCCTTACTTCCATACACATTAAAATTATAATTAAACAATGCATCATTCTTACCGCTTTGATAGTAACGATACGTTTCAGCAAGAGTATCCGCATTTGAAAAGCTGACACTACCTATCCCCTCCGCAGTAATACCCTTGCTCAAAGTATCAAGTATAGGCGTTATCTGAGTAATGGCAAAGTTCTCTTCAGAAGAAAGATATGTTGGAATCAATTGAATAGATAATGCACTATAAGGGTGCTCTATAAGACTATTTATTACTGATCCCAAGTCATGAGCAATACCCTTGAACCTATCAAATGCATAACAAATTGGCAACATTTGGTTCTGAAGGTTTTCGAGACGCTCGTCCTTGACCAGAACTTCAATAGCCTGCACTGACAAGTTCCCTATTTTTTCTTGTATTTTAGAAGCATCTATTTGGTCAGTTCCATATTGATTCATTTTGAGCATAGATCTGCAAGAATTTGTTATCCGCTCAACTATTGACACTGTTAGAGTTTCATTATTCGCAATGGCACGTAATATTAGGTAAAGACTAATTCTTGCCTTAAATGGCTGATTTTTTACTGGTTCTGTAAGCCATAAAATTTCAAATGACATCTCAATATTAGCATTATTAGAAACAAATGAACGATAGCTTTGATATAACTCAACTAATAAATTGCTAAAATTATGTTTATATTCTGTTTCGATATCGGTTCCTTGCATATATTGATCTTTTAAAATACTCATTGTCGGAATAGAAGTAATCTCAACTGCGCTAACACCGACATATTCTCCGCCATTTAATTCAACGATTTTTACATTCATACTCTCACGCTCTCTAATATCTTACTATTTCATACGAATGATAAGTCCAAAGATACAAAATTCCCTGTGCAGCTTACAAAGCCAAACTTATAGCTTCATGCCACACAGGGAAATAGTATATTGTTCAGCCCTGTTTTTGTTTTAAGCAGTGCTCTCATTACATTTATCGAACGTTGTGCATGCAAACCAGTATTTAATGGTAATCAGCCCTGTTTTTTCGTCTTCAACAGTGCTCTCATAGCATTAATAGATCGCTGCGCATTATCGACGTCACGCAAAGAAACACTAAGTGCAGTTCCGCCTGCTGTCGTCAATTTAAAATATTCATAGTCTATTTTAAAGCCCAAAACCTCGACAGTTTCAGATGCAGTTGATACCGATACTATGTCTTTATAGAAATATACATCTGTTGATTCAGTCTGTTTTTTCTGTGTAGTTGTAAAATTATAAGTATAGCAATGAACTTCATGTTCTGAAAAGAATAGTATTACCGATTCATACTTATTTGTTCTATACAGCCCATCTTCGCCTTTTTTAGCATAGTCCGCGCCTTTATAAACATAACCGTCAAATGAAATTGGGGCAATTTCTTTTACTTCATCTTCATCAATTCCAAGTTTATTGAGCGCTCTTCCTTGCATATCTTTTAACATTGAACCTACCTGCTCATCATACTGCCTATCAGTTACAATATTTTTCTTCTTTAAAACAATTAAAAAAATACCAAGAGCAAGCATTCCACCGCCGAACAGAAAAGCCAAAAGGAAATTTGTTGACATAAGACCTAAAAGCAGCAATGCACCTATTATTATTAGTGCAATCTGCCCGCCGTAGGAAATTGGTTTAAAGTATTTTTGATTCTTTTCGTAATCCATGAGATTTATACCTCCGTTTTTTATTTCACTACTTAATATGTAGCGATAAACATTTATAAAACACTCGGCTTGGAAACTCCAAGTATATCAAACAACATATTCTTGTCGTATTCCGAAACGCCATATTCATTAGCAGTCTCCAAACAGTCTATATAATTGGGAGAAGTATTTAAATATTTTCTCTCAAAAAAATCATATTTAATATATGATAGGTAATAATAATATATCCCCTTTGGCTCGATCATATTAGCTGCGTCTATGTATTGTATTACTTTATCTATAATGTTACGCTGCGCTAAAAAAGCCTTCTTCCCATTAAGCAGACAAACTGCTGCATAGAAGTATGTTTCCGAATCGTCGAAATTATCCTCAATAGCTCTTTCAAAAGATGCAAGTGCTTTGTCATATATTTTTAGTTTTAAGTAACACATTGCAACCGATTTGTTAATCTCGTCACTATCAGGGTTTTCCTTCAATGTTGTTTTATAAGCCCCTGCATACTTATTAACCTCAGCTATAGGCATACTGTAAACACTATTAAATGTAGTAATTATTACAGGTTTATGACACCAATCACATTCTTTCTGTCCAGTGCTTACTCGCGCACCGCAACCCGGACAATTAAGTTCTATAATTTGTTGTCCCATAATAACGCTCCCGATTTGTACAAATAATGAATTACCCAACTTTATTATTGAAGCACTTTTAATATGCTGTTTATTTAACATTGCTCAGAATTCTGACTATTATTGTGACTGCGAATAAAAGAGTTTTTAACTGTTTGTCGGACATAACAGCTCCATCTGTTTCCTTTTCATTTCCATGGTAGGATGAACATATATTGACAAAGTGGTTTTCACATCGGAATGCCCAAGTATTTCTGACAATGATTTCGTATCAAATCCAGTTTCTACGCACTTTGTAGCAAAGGTATGGCGTAGCGTGTGGAATTTATAATCTGACAAATCATGGTTTTTCATATATTTTTTATATTCCATGTAGCACTGATGCGGTTCAATATATTTTTCTGTACCCGTAAGAACATAGCACGATTTTCTGCATCTATGTCTTTGCAGAAAATTAATCATAAAAGTAGGTATAGGTATTTGCCTATTTGAACTTTCAGTTTTTGGAGAAGATATGATCACTTTTGTCTTTTTTGCAGCATTTGGGGATAGATCAGGAATTCTCTGTATAGTTCTTTTTACTGTTATAACTTTCTCGTCAATATCAATGTCTTCCCAGCGAAGTCCACATATTTCCCCTATACGTAAGCCGGTGAACAAGGTAATAACAATACCGACAGTCGCTGTATCACAGGAAGCATTAAGCTCAGATGATATTATATCTCTAACATTGCAAGGAAGAGTTTCAGCTTGATTATGTGGTTTTTTAGGCAGTTTGACATCACTGATATCGGTGCGGCAGTAGCCATTTTTAAGCCCGAATATCCATATACGCTTAAATACGCTCATAATATCAATCGTGGTTTTGGGTGAAAGCGAGTGTCCGGTTGTACCACCGCACTGCAGCAGTTTCTTAACAAGTTCGTTTATATCTCCGATATCCATTTTAGTGACTTGTCTTTTACCGATACGAGGGTTCAAATATTTTGAAACATCTCTATAGTATCGGGTATAAGTTGATTCTTTCACATTTGACTTTATATTTGCAAGCCAAATGGACGCAAGTGCTTCAAAATTGACTATTCTTTTTGTAGCATGAATATCAACACCGCATTGTACAGTCCGTTCAGCAAGCATTTTCTGCTTTGCTTCCGTATAACTGTGACCGTAAATAAAGCGGTATTTGGCTTTTCCGTTTTCATAATGGTGAATATAACGTGCTTCCCAGCGCCCATCTTTTCTCTTGAAAATGTTTTCTCCTCGTCTTGGCATTAATGTACCCTCCGTTATCTGACTATTATTTTGACTGCGAATAGCTTAAAAAGCTCTCGTACATGTAAAATTATAGCAGTATTATTTGTGAAGTTCTACAAAATTACGATCATTTTCGATATTTTTCTTGGATATATATTGACACGAGATAAAGAAAATGATATAATATATGAGATATATTAAGGTTTCCATTACTAATAAAGTTGGGTAATTCATTATTTTTATATTGAAATTTATAACAGTCATTATTATTCTTGTATCGCAAGGTTGATAATGACTATATTTTTAGCTTTAGCCATTCTAACAGTCTGCACTGTTCCACTCCTCAGGTTTGTGCAAAAGCATATACAGATATCAGCGATTTCAACCAGTTTTTCATTACGTTTTCGCATACATTCGCTTGTATAGTGCTGTGATAAAATGGTTACACTGTTTGCGGCTTGCAGTATCTTCTTAAAACGTTTCGTTTGATCACTGTTCCAATCTTTGGATTGTTCTTCAGGCAGACACGGCAGAAGCATACGCAGCTTTATATTGGGATACTCCGCTTTCAGCGATATGACTGTTTCGGCACAGAGTTGATCCCAGCCGAGAGCTCCTCCGTCATAGAAGTCAGTTACACCTTTATTGATTACATTTATAATAGTATCTCTTAACCTCTGAATTAGTTCAGGGGTTATTTTCATTATACGATGTCCGGTAAAGCAGCAAGTTTTCATATATTATCCTTTCCTTGTTCCATTTTAGAACATTATATTATTATAGCATATAATGCGCCAAAATGGAACTATCAAATGTGCCAAAATAGAGAGTTCGCAATAGTGAAATGTGCTATAATAGAACCAAAGGAAGTGATGGTATGTATAAGGAGACATTTGCTTCAAACTTAAGAAAAGCGCGAGAGAATAAAGGATATACTCAACAGTATGTGGCAGATGTTCTCAGCATATCAAGAAGCAATATTGGGAAATATGAAACCGGCACTCTTGAACCCAATCTTGAAACCATTGGGCAGTTAGCCGAACTCTATCAAGTCTCTACAGATTGGCTGTTTGGATTCGACAAGTAATATACAGATTTGATATACAGCAGGATCTTAGCCTGCTGTTTGTTTATGTCATTATATTCCCGACATAATATATTATGCCACAGTTTGAGCCAAATGTCAATGGTACAAATTGAGCCGTGATATAATATGCTTGGGTGATGTATATGAAATATGATCGCATAAAGAACTTACGGGAAGATGCAGATATGACCCAACAGCAAATTGCCGATAAACTTTTCATAAATAGAAGAACTTATTCAAGCTATGAACTCGGCATCAGAGGCATACCAACTGAGATATTAAGCGGGATAGCCGATATATTTGATACAAGCACAGACTATTTGATAGAGAGAACTGATATAAAAGCACCATATCCAAAGACAAAATAAAAACACTGTCTAATGGCTGATGCTAAAGACAGTGATGATAATTCTTAAATAATTTATTGACAAATAATAATTATCATGATATAATATAATAAACCCTATCAGATAGGGGAGGGGTAAGTTGTGACACGTGAATTTGTAATGCTGCCGGAATTTGACAAAAACTGGAAGCAACTTGAATTGTCCGATGATGATTTGAAGCGGCTTCAAGCTGAACTTCTCAATGATCCTAAAATTGGAGATGTGATGCAGGGAACCGGTGGTGTCCGCAAAATGCGGTTCGCACTGGATAATCGCGGAAAAAGCGGAAGTGCAAGAGTAATATACATAGATTTTGCAGTCTATGAGAAAAACTATCTGATAACAGCATATACCAAAGCAGAAAAGGAAAACCTGACAAAAGAACAGCGCAATGCCATTAAGAATATGGTAGAACAGCTTAAAAAGCATTTATCCGATAAGAAAGGGGGATAATGTTATGAACGTTTTTGACAGCATTATGACCGGATTACAGGAAGCCCTCGATTACGAGGAAGGAAAAGGAAGCGCAAGAACAGCTAAAATTACAGTTGAGCCATTACCTGAGCTTACTGCAAGCGATATTAAAAACATTCGTTGCTCCGCTGGGCTTACGCAACAGTTATTTGCCGCTGCGCTTGGAGTATCTGCTAAAACCGTAGAAGCATGGGAAGCAGGAACTAACAAACCCATTGGACCTGCACGTCGCATAATCTCTATAATTCGATCAGATCCCGACTTTTTGGCAAAATATCACCTTGTGAGTAATTAAAAACAGTCCTCGCACATCTTTAATGATATGCGGGGACTGTTTTATAATGCTGTCTTTAATGCTCAATCGGAATTACTACCCCAAAGTTCGGCTTTCCCGAATAAAAAACAAACAAATCCGAGCCGTTATGGTTCGGATTTGTCTGTCTTGGCTCCTGTTACTGGACTTGAACCAGTGACATCTTGATTAACAGTCAAGCGCTCTACCGACTGAGCTAAACAGGAATATATATTAAAATTTGAACATTTTTGAGATCCGATTTTGCTCCGTTGTAAACTGTTTAGAAACGTTCTACCGACTGAGCTAAACAAGAATATATATTAATATTTGAACATTTTCGAGATCCGATTTTGCTCCGTTGTAAACTGTTTAGAAACGTTCTACCGACTGAGCTAAACAGGAATATCTATTAAAATTTGAACATTTTTGAGACTCCGTTTTGCTCCGTTGTAAACTCGTTTGAATTGTTCTACCGACTGAGCTAAGCGGGATCATGACTTAGCAATTTTTTCTGCGCAGCTCATGTCGAATGCTCTACCGACTGAGCTAAACAGGAATATTTATTAAAATTTGAACATTTTTGAGATCCAATTTTGCTCCGTTGTAAACTCTTTTGAATCGTTCTACCGACTGAGCTAAACAGGAATATATATTAATATTTGAACATTTTTGAGATTGCTATTTGCTCCGTTGTAAAGTGTTTGTGTTCGTTCTACCGACTGAGCTAAACAGGAATATTATTAAAATTTGAACATTTTTGAGATCTCGTCTTGCTCCGTTGTAAACTCTTTTGAAACGTTCTACCGACTGAGCTAAACAGGAATAATTTACAAACAGAGAAGTATCAAGTGATACTTCTCTGTTTGTGTCGGCGACGATCTATCTTCCCGAGGCGTTACCACCTAAGTATTTTCGACGCGGGTGAGCTTAACTACTGTGTTCGGAATGGGAACAGGTGGACCCTCACCGCAATAGACACCGACAATTGAAAGAACAAAAGATTCTCTCAAAATTGAATAACGAAACTGATTGGAAGAATGAGACCTCCTGAAAATTCAGGATAAGCCCTCGACCGATTAGTACTTGCAAGCTAAACGCCTCACAGCGCTTACACATTAAGCCTATCAACCTCGTAGTCTACAAGGGGTCTTAACTTTAAAAGTGGGATATCTTATCTTAAGGACGGCTTCACGCTTAGATGCTTTCAGCGTTTATCCGATCCGCACATAGCTGCCCGGCCGTGCCGCTGGCGCGACAACCGGTACACCAGAGGTGCGTCCATCCCGGTC
>JAGAWN010000229.1 GCA_017941355.1 Ruminiclostridium sp.
GCTTCATTCAGGTCTTTGGCAACGATTATCTTGTTTTCGGGGAATCCCTTGGCAAGCAGCCCCTCCTTGATCGGCGGAGCCTGCCGCTCACCCACGAGTATAGCGATATCGCAGCAGCCGGCGGCATCCATTCCCAGTTCCTTGTTCAGCTGGTATTCCCGCTCTCCGAGTTCTATCATTCCCGGAGTAGCCACTATCCTCAGCGCGTCGAACATCGACAGTGTCTTCAGCGCAGCCCTCGCGCCTGCCGGGTTTGAGTTGAAAGCGTCGTCTATGACCGTCACGCCGTTGCCCTTGTCGAGTATCTCCATTCTGTGAGGAACACATTCCAGCCGCTTCACCGGGTAAACAAGCTCGTCGAGCGATATGCCGAGGGTGTTTGCCACAGCTATTGCTCCCACGATGTTCTGAACGTTATGCTCACCGAGAAGCTTTGTGTGAAACCGCTTTTCCTCACCCGCGTGATGCACGGTGAAGTCGGTGCCTTTCTCGGTAACGGCGATGTCGGAAGCGGTGTAATCCCACTCTCCGCCGTTGATGCCGTAGGTGACATGGTTCTTGTCGGTGCCGTGGTTCCTGATGAATTCGTTGTCGTAATTCAAGAACACCGTTCCGTCGGTCACAGCATCGGCTATCTCGAATTTGGTCTTTATGATGTTCTCTACCGAGCCGAAAGTCTCAAGATGCTGCTCACCGATAGATGTGATTATGGAGTGCTTAGGATGAACGATGTCGCAGATCTCCTTTATCTCACCCACACCCTTTGCGCCCATTTCGCAGAGAAATATCTCATGTGTGGCATTGAGACTGCCGCGGACTATCTTCACAACGCCCATTGTGGTGTTGAAGCTGCCGGGAGTCATAAGCACGTTGTACTTCGCGGAAAGCAGCTTTTCGAGATAGAACTTGGTGGAGGTCTTGCCGAAGCTTCCGGTAATGCCGATCACCGTAGTATTGGGCAGTTCCGAGATAATTCGCTTCGCGTCGTTGATATAGTGGTTGTTGACCGCCTTTTCTACCGGCTTGTTGATGAAGTTCGCAAGGCAGGGCATGAATACGCAGAACCACGGAAGTATCGTCACCGCAGCGAAATACAGCTTCGTGCTGTACAGGAAAACGAACGACAGTGCGCATACCGCACCGTAAACAACGGTCATGGTAACGCACATTCTGATAACGCGGGGCGTGAACACAAGCTTCTTCTTCGCCGGCTTGCGGAGCGCGAGCGCAGAAACCGCCGCGCCGAGAAACATCATCACCGCTCCTATTCCGGGCAGCATATCGGCAAGCGTCCATATCACCGTGTTACCGCCGAAGTACGCCCACAAGGCAACAACTGCCGCGAATACAAAGTAAAGTTCAGCCCATATCGCACGCTTCCACATATCGGAGCGGTTCTTCTTCCACCACTCGAACTGCTCATGTGCGCTGTAGGAATTGAGCTGGAACATATGCATGAAATGCACGAAATTTATCACGAAATTCGCAAGCAGACCCGCGAAAAACAAAATGTGTAACAAAACTGTCATAACTTATGTCCTTTGATCTGTAGGTATATCGAGGAACGACGATAGCACGCGCAGGAACGTGAACTGCTGATCTATGAAAGCGAAGTGACCGGCGTTTTCGAGAGTAACGAGTCCCGCATCGGGCATTTCCCGCTCCATGCGCTGACCGTCCTCGTAGGGTGCGGCATCGTCGTTTCTTCCCCATATCAGCAGAGTTTCGGGCTTGCACATCGGCAGCAGAGCCGACAAGTCCTCGTTGACCGTGTTTACAAGCACCTGCCGCATCATCGGGCTTGCGGCTTTGTAGTCCGCAGAGCCGTGCTTGTTCCGTAGGTTCTCCAGCGCGTTCGGGAACAGCGCTTTCATCGGAGCGGAGGACAGGAACTTTTTCCCCCGCTGATAAGCGGCAGCTTTCTTTTTGGCTGCTTCCGACGGTTCATGCCGTATTCCCGCCGCGCCGGTGAGAATTATCTTTTTCACGGTTATCGGAAGATCCTCCCGCGCCGTGAGTTTGAGAGTAACGCGTCCGCCGAAGCTGTGCGCGAAGATGATGACTTCCGAAACGCCGAGCTTTTTGCAGAACGCAAGGACGAAATCCGCGTAATCGTCAACGTGCCACGGCTCCGGAGGTTCGGGAGTTGCACCGAAGCCCGGCATATCCGGCGCGAGGACGCGGTATTTCTGCGCGGCGGTATCTATTACAGCCGAGTACAGATCAACGCTCGTTCCCCAGCCCTGAAGAATGAGGACGGCATCGCCCTCGCCATTGTCGATGTAATTAGTCGATATACCGTTTACGTCTGTGGTCATGCGAACCTCCGAAGTCAATAAACATACCAATATATTATACACCAACCTATATGGATTTGTCAAGAAAAAACGCCCTCTTGCCTCAAAAAGAGGGGAGGGCGTTTTCACATACTCAGTTACAGCCGCCGTTCTCGTCGGTCGCGGAGGACTGCTTCTTGTTTTTCTTGTTTTTGCTCATTTTTATGATTCCTTTCAGCGGGCGGCGCCCGCAGGCACTCCGTATCTTACTTTTCAGCAAATTACGAATTATCTGCCTCGCAGCCGATTGTCACTGCTGCGAGCAGAGCCAGGTATCGGCGGGCAGCGCCCGCAGGCACTCCGTATCTTACTTTTCAGCAAATTACGAATTATCTGCCTCGCAGCCGATTGGCACTGCTGCGGGGACACCGGCAGCCGCCATTATTATCACCGCGTTGCGGCAGCGTTATTTTGTGCAGTCTCCGCGCGTTTATTCACATTATCAGTATCGACAGCAGCGCGAGTATCAGCGTTTTGTCCGCGTCCTGTTTGTAAAGTATGTATGCAAGCACA
>JAGAWN010000230.1 GCA_017941355.1 Ruminiclostridium sp.
ATTTTCGTTTCTACAATTGTTGTATTCCCAGTAATCGTACGCGATATTGTTATTTATCCATTCATACGCCGTCCAGACTTTACGATCGTCGCTCATACCGGATACGTTTATTGATTTTACAAGCTTTACCCAGTCTTCGGTCTCGTCCTTGTATTTATTGGGTTTGTCGAAATCAGGTCTCGGGTAATGCATAAATCCAAGCACTTCGAGTTCGTTCTTTGGATTTATATTATCTTTGATGAACTGGTCTATGAGTTCTTTTCTTTCTGCCTGAATTTTCTGGAATTTGCTGTACGTGTAGACCTGTTCGGTTTTTGCACAGAGCCAAGTTTCATCAACATTGGTGCAGATGAAAGTCCATACTTCGATAGCACTCTTGCCGACTTCCAGAGTTGCTCTTACGACCCATGTTCTTGGTCGTTCTTTGACAGTTGGCAGTGCCGATAAGTCCAGAACTACGTCTTTGTTCAGCTTGAGTTTGTTCTCGAACCATTTGCCGTCTAAAGACGTACATGCGTTCTCGATATATGATTTTTTCAGTTTTACGGAATTGTCTGTATTGTTATACACGCGGAGCTTGACTTTGAGATCACCTGTTACTTCGCCGATGATGCCGTAACGATCTGTCTCCAGAGCTATCATTTTGTTGACGTTATAGCCGATATTCGTCGGATCGAAGCCTGTTGACAATTTCTTATTGAAATTGTAGAATATCGGATAACATTTCGAATATGTGCTGTAACTTACGTTCGTCTTCAGGTTACTTATCTGTCCCATATATTCGTTTGTTATTTCAAGCTTTTTTGATTTGCTTGATGCGTTTTCTACAGAGCTTTCGGGCTCTGACGGCTGTTCGTTTATCTCGGCGGTGGTTTCAGCGGGAGCGGTAGTCGTATCCGGCTCAACAAACATATCCTTTTCAGGGGGAGTATCTTTGTCTGTCTCCGATTTCTTTGTTGTCGCGGCTGTGGTCTTTGCGGCGGTTGTCGTCACGGCTGTGGTAGTTGCTGCCGTTGTTGTCGCAGCGGTGGTAGTTGCTGCCGTCTTTGTCTCGGCTGTGGTCTCCGAAGTTACCGCAGGCGTGGTCGTGTCCTCGGTGCCGGAGACATCGGGCGACGTAAGCGGGACGCTGTCGGCGTTGGTCTCAAATCCCGCAAGCGCGGATTCTACCGCGGACTCCGCTGCGGACTCTATCATGGACGAGATAGCCGCCGAGGAGGGTTCATTCGCGGAATTGCACCCGGTAAGCGTGAGCGCTGCAGCTAAGATAAGAGAGATCACAGATAGTTTCTTTTTCATTTTTTGGTCCTTTCTGAATGGTTGATGATACGGCGCATTGCGTTGTTTAATTATCGGATATCATGGTATAATACCTATGTCGCAAATTCGGATAATTTGCGAAAGCATAAATATACACAAATTTACATTTTATTATATCATTTTGCAACAAAAATGTCAATAATCGGACATCGGGTTTGTAATATTTCACAAGTGGGGTTGTGGCAGCATATATCTGTTTGGATAAAATGATAAAGAGAGGCGAGAATATCTATAAGCGTAAGGACGGACGCTGGGAAGGTCGGTACAAAACCGGCATAAAGCCCGACGGAAAGACAAAATACTCATCTGTCTATGGCAGGTCATACTCTGATGTCAAGGCGCTTTCGGAGATACTCGGTCACAGCTCTGTCGAGATAACTGTAAACACCCGATATGGACACACCCACCCCGTGCAGCCGTATTCAATAACAAAACATGGCTCCGAGCCGCTTAACAATGCGGATCGGAGCCTTTTCATTCAAAACACGATAACAGTAATTCTACTATGAAACATGAAAAAAGTTTTACAAAATCATCACAAGTGATGATGACAAATAGGAATGTATGGTGTATAATGTAATCATGGACAGAAAAGGGAGTGCGGCTTATGACGGCGAAGGAGCTTAAACGATATATCCCGTATCTTGCCGCGGTGCTTGCGGCAGGCTTTATCCGTCTGTTTGCCCAGAATTACGACCTTCCGTACCACGGCATTCTTTCAATGATATATATCGGCATTTACAGCTTATGGTGCGGGGCTGTACAGCGAAGGTTTACACACAAGGATATCCGCGGTATGCTCGGTGCGGCAGGGGTAATGTCGATATTTCTGATAATTACGAGAATGATAAAATACGAATTTGTATCATCGGGAACTGTCATAAACAGGCTCCTTTGGTACAGCTACTATATCCCGTTCACGGTGATACCCGTGCTTATGCTGCTTGCCGTGCTTCGCATAGGAAAAGCTGAGAACGAGGATATCCCGAAAGCGTGGTATCTGCTGTTTGTTCCAGCAGCGGTGATCATAACGGGGATAATGACAAATGACCTGCACGAACAGGCGTTTCGCTTCACCGGCGACGCAACGGATTCCTACACCTACGGCTTTCTGTACTATGCGGTGTATGCCTTCATCATCATTATGCTGGCGGGAGTTATCACGGTGCTGATAAAAAACGGCAGCAGCAAGCGATTTATCGGTCGTTTATGGCTGCCGCTGACGGTACTCGGCTTCGGCGGGGTATATACCCTGCTCTATTCGCAAAGGACTGTGCTGCGGGAGATGTACGAATTTCCTGAAATGATCTCACTTGTGATGATCGGATTTCTCGAAAGCCTTATTCTGACCCGTATGATACCGTCGAACACCGACCACGGGAACTTCTTCCGAAGTTCCTCGATAAATGCGGGGCTTGCCGACAGATACGGTAATGTTAAGCTGCGCTCGTCCGAAAATGCTGCGCTTGCTCGGGAAGATATTTTAAGTGCGGTCATAGAGCCGGTATTGCTGCCGGACAGCGCAAAACTGCTCAAATGCAAAGCTGTGTCGGGAGGGTATTTTTACTGGATAGAGGACATCTCCGAAATGCTGCGCCTTAACGCGGAGCTTGAAAATACCGGCGACTATCTCACCGAGGAGCAGTCTATGCTTGAAGAGTCCGCGCGCATTAAGGAGAAGCGCAAACGCATCGCTGAGCAGAATATCCTCTACGATAAAATCGCCCTGAGCCTTCGTCCGGAGCTCGAACGGTTGTCGGATATTCTTGACGATCTGCCCGTGGACGAGCGGGAGTTCTGTACGCAGATGAAGCTTGCGGCGTTTCTGAACGCTTATGTCAAGCGCAGGTCAAACCTTTTGCTTATCGCGGACGCTAAATCAGACGACTTTATAGACAGCGGAGAGCTTGCCGTGTCGGTCGCAGAAACGCTCGAATATTTAAAGCTGCGTGATATAGGCTGCTTCTCCGACATAGCTTCGGGAATACCGCTTGCTGCAAATATCGTATTGTTTATGTTCGGGCTGTTCGAGAACGCCGCGGAAATCTGTTACAACGAGCTTAACGCAGTGCTTGTCACGCTTCGCCGGAACACCTCCGGAATCGTATTCTGCGTCGAACTCGGACTCCCGGAATTACACAGCGTCTTCACGTTTCCCGATGCAGACATACCGCCCGACTGCAGGCTATTTACAGATATGTCGGAGGATTGCTGGCGGCTCACCCTTACAATACCGGCGGGAGGTGACATGAAATGACATTCGGACAACTTCCCTTTGCCGCAGCCGAGAGCTTCGGCATATTATCGTTCCTCATCACGGTGTTTTGTCTGCTGTCGGTCATACATTCCTTTACTGTCAAGGCAAAGCTGTTACTGCGAGTAGGTGTATCAGCCGTATTTCTTTGGAGCTTCACAGTGATGCAAGCGATAGAAGGCTACTGTGCGCAGCTTAGAATGGGCTACAGGATAACACGCCTGACCGAGCTTCTTTCCGGAATAAGCGCAGCAGCCGTCACGGCATCGGTCATTGTACCGGCTCTGCTGTGCGGCATACTGAGATACCTGATACATCGGCAGTCGCGGACGGAGCTGAACCCGCAGTCGCTGCGGGAGGGGATGGATCTGCTGCCGGACGGGATAGCTTTCGGGACCGAAAGCGGCATACCCCTGCTCGTAAACAGTAAAATGCAGTCAATTTGCAGTGCGGCTTTCGGACATTCCGTCACGGACACGACCGTATTTGACGATCTATCCGACAATAACACCTGCACCGTCGAGCGCGGAGATCACGGCACATTTCTGCACCTGCCGGACGGGACGGTGTGGGATATGCGGATAACGGAGCATTCCGACAATGGCAGAAAGCTCCGGGAATATATAGCTTACAACGTTACCGAAAGATACCGCAAAATGACCGTGCTCAGGGAGCGCAACGAACGGCTCGCCGCTGTCAATGCGAAAATAAGGGCTTACAGCCGGAAAATGGACGTGATGGTGCGCGAAAAGGAGATACTTGCCGCGAAGATACGCATACACGATGAGGTCGGGCGCTCGCTTCTCGCGTTCCGTGCCTATCTGTCGGGACACGGCAGCCGTGAAGCCCTGACGCAGATGTGGAGACGCACGACAGCGCTGCTGAAGCGCGAGGCTGAAAGCGGCGGCGAGGGGAACCCATTCACGGCTCTTACGGAAGCTGCGGAGTCTGTGGGCGTGCGGCTTGACATCATTGGGCGTATGCCGGAGGACAAGACCGCGGAAAGCATTATCGCCACTGCTGTACACGAATGCCTTACCAACACGGTGCGGCACGGCGGAGGCGACACGCTGACTGTCCGTATGACCTCAGACTGCGACATAATTACTGTGGAGCTTGCGAATAACGGCAGGCTGCCCGAAAAGCCGATAGCGGAAACCGGCGGGCTTAAAGCGCTTCGTGACATGGTTGAGATGCACGGAGGTACAATGGCTGTCAGCTGTGACGGTGGCGTATTCGCACTCACGGTGAAGCTGCAAAAGGAGATGGTGATATTTGAATAAAACGAGAGTTATGATCGTTGACGATCAGGCGGTCCCGCGGCAGCTTTTCGAGCTTTATGTGAAGTCCTCGGACAGATACGAGCTTGCCTTTTCAGTGCAGTCGGCGGGAGTGGCGGACGTTTATCTGCTCAAAAACAAGGTCGATCTGATAATAATGGATATACTGATGAACGACGGTTCGGACGGACTTGAGACATCCGCGCTAATAAAGCAGAAATATCCGGATATAAAGATAATCGCGGTCACGTCCATGCCGGAGGGCTCGTGGCTGAAAAAAGCCCGTGAGATCGGCATTGAAAGCTTCTGGTACAAGGAAACGGATCAGACCACGCTGCTCGATGTTATGGACAGGACGATGAACGGAGAATCGGTATATCCCGACGCGCCGCCTATGGTAAAGGTCGGAAATGCACTCAGCACAAGCTTTTCGGAAAGAGAGCTCGATGTTCTGCGCGTCATTACCACCGGCGCTTCCAACGCCGAGGTCGCGGCGAAGATCGGCATTTCGGAAAATACCGTAAAAACTTATGTCCGCAGTATGCTTGAAAAGACAGGCTACCGCAGCCGCACAGAGCTTGCGGTGAAAACGAGAGTGCTTGGATTTGCGCTCGGCAGAGACGAAAAGGAGAACTGATATGACGATAAAAGAAATACTGGCGACAGCGATCGCGATTTTTCAGCTGCTCACGGCGGAAGGCTGTGCGGGCATTAACGCTCCGATAAACACAGAGACATCGGAAACAACATCGACAACGGCAGCAGAGGAGGTCACGGCTGTGACAAGGATAACCGATTTTGAAAGCATTGTCATAGAGGAGAATACTACAGCGCCCGAGGAACGGGGATATGAGATACTTCGCACAGAAAGCGGAGTGCGGCTGTCATATTACGCGTTCGAGGGCTTCCCGGATAACATCATTTCCGACGAATACCTTGAATATCGCGTCGAGGGCGGCAGCGACCTCTACGAGAAGATCATATCACTTGCGAACGAGTACGGTGTCGCGGACTGGAACGGCTTCAACGAGTCATCGGATATGCTGGACGGCGGCGGGTTTACGTTCAGAGCCGTGATAAATGGGGAAAAAATGCGCGCATACGGCTCAAATGCCTATCCGCAGGGATTTTTCGATTTCAAAAGAGCGATACACGAGATACTCAAAAACGGGAACTGGTGATTCGGTTGGCTATATTGCACATATTTCCCTTGCGAACCGGAGAATTATTTGTGACCTCACATCATCACTTGTGATGATGACAACGGCGGTAGAGTATGCTATAATTGTAATGACCGGTAATGCCAGCATTCAGATGCGGAATGAATAAATTTTTGGAGGAACAATATGAAAAGAACATTAAAGCTTATAGCAGCCGGACTGCTTGCTGCTGTTGCAGTCTGCGGAGTATCGTCCTGCGGGGGATCAAACGGCGAAAGCACCATCACCACTGCCGGAAACGGCGAAAGCACCACGGCAGGGAACGACACAACTGAGTCGGGCGATGACAGCAGCTGGGAAAACCTCCTGAGCTTTGCCGAGACATCGGCTCCTGTCATAGTCGATCCGAAAACCGTAGATTACAGCAATATCGACTACACCTTCGGAATGACCGACGGCGCTGAAATGGAAAAATTTGCCGGCGAAATGATTAACGCCACGTATGACGGCAAAGTCGTGAAGATAACCGGACGGAACTCAAACTGGGGCACGACCTGCAACATCATGTGCGAGTCGGGCGAAGGTGCAAGCTTCGGCATTGAGTGGGTCTATGTCGATGACCTTGCCGCACCTCCGGACGACGTTAACCTCGAACTCACGGGCGTTATCGTTCCCTACGGCGAGTGGGGCGGCAGACATCTGGTAGTTCTCCCCGAAAACTCAAAGGTCGTTAAATCCGACGGCACACCGTGGGCTTCTGAGCTTAACTACAGCGGCAATATCGACATAACCGTCGATTGGGAGGATATGGACGCACTCAAGGACCTCAGCGACCAGTTCGAGCTTTACACAAACTGCGAATACACCGGAAAAACGGTCAAGATAGACGGCGTGACCATTCTGTATATGGACGGCGAGATCGGTATCCCGAGCGCCGAGGACAAGTTCACATACACAAGCGTTACATATCAGCTCCCCGAGGGCGAGGAGTTCCCGCCCCAGAGCTATCACATACAGCTTATCGGCGAGGTACAGTCGGTCGATGATTACGGCACACAGGCGATAGTGGTCGATCCCGCAAATATAGCTGTTATAGCACCGTATTCGTATGAAAACTAAACCGGACGCACCCCTCAAGGGTGCGTTTTTCGGCATAAAGGAGAAGGTCAAATTATGAATAAAAGACGAATTGCCGCAATATTGACAGCGGGTATTATGGTATTCAGCATATCAGGCTGTACGCTGTATCAGCGCGATGCAACGGACAGTAAGAGCAGCCTGCATTATTATGTCAATGACTTAGACAAGGAAGCCTTCGTTGAAAACTACTACTGGAACGGCACGGAAAGCGGTCTTGCGATAGATATTCCCGATGATATAAACGGGAACCGTATAACCGCGCTTGGCGGCTTTTTCGGAACCGGTGTACCTGCACGGTTCAGTGTAAGCACCGATAAGGGCGCGCAGGAGCTTGGATATTATTACGACCAATACGCTTTTCAAGCCACGGACAAGGAAAACTCGGAGTATAAGGAGCTTGTATTTGATATCGATATCGGCAGCAATGTCGGAAAACTGATGTTTGAAAACGGCTGCCGTATCCGGTATTCGGACGACAAGGGCACGAGCATTTATTACGAAGTTGTGTATAACGTGACCTGCTCCGACAAAAACGAGACCTACTACGCAAAAGACGGCAAGCTGTACCTCAGAGCCGACGACAGTCTCGTTGAACTCGACTATCCCGACGGCAATGTAAACGGCGCGATAGTATCGGGTACTATTGCCGAATCGACCGAAGTCCCCGAGACCACGACCTCCGAATTAACGGAGCAGACAACGACTACGGCGGAAACTGCCGCCGATACCACGGTTTCGGGGACAGGAATATCGCTTTCGGAAGGAACTCCCGCCGATGATATCGGTATGGGAATGTGGCTGGTCGATGTCGCCGATGTAAACGAGCAGTATTACCTGTATTTCGACGGTATGGGCAGCGGCATGAAGGAAAAGCAGGAATATGAGTATTCCGAGCCGTTCACCTACAGCATCGCGGACGGGATAATGACCATAGAATTTGCGAGCACAGAACAGCCGCAGACCGTGCAGGTGACCGACTTCGGAAACGGCACTCTCGCGCTGGAATGGGAGTCCGACCGGCATATCGAGTATATGTCGTATCTCGGCGGCTTCGGCTTTGACTGGTTCGACTATTACACAGACCGGGAGCTTGCGGAAATGGCAGCGGCATATCTCTCCAACAACTTTGACGGTATGGTTCTCGGTGATACCTTCAGATACTTTGACG
>JAGAWN010000231.1 GCA_017941355.1 Ruminiclostridium sp.
CAAAAGTAAACCTCGGCGTGAACGATCTCGACTACTGCGAGGTAAGTGTTGATGTGAATAACAGCTATCTCAACTGCATTGCGGAGATATCCGAGCAGAATTTTACCGAGCTTAACAATATCGCGGATTGGGCTGAAAGTGCTTACGAGGAAGAGCTTAAAAAGTTTTCTGCCGCTGTTCAGGCGTACAGACCGAGCACAATTTTCGGAATCAGCAATATCATCGACAATCTGAGCGACATCGAGCTGGTAGAGGTAAACAGTGCCGAGGAATACGGATATGAGGCTTTATACGGCGCAAGCAGCCGTGACTATCTGACACAGTCCTTTGAGAGCCAAGTCGAGGATTACATTGATTTTGACCGATACGGACGTGATCTCATGGACGAGGACGGTGCGATAGAAACGGACTACGGCTACATTTACAGCGAGAGCGGTTTCGAGCTTGATGAGTCGCCGACGATGCAGATGTGATATTCTTTGACAAGTATATCAGAAAAATTCCGGAATGTCAATAAAATGAAAGGGCGATGAAATGAATAATACAGCCATTTACAAGGTGATCGAGAACGGTAAGGAAACCAATCTCCACAGCAGCTTTGCCGGAGGGTATTCTTACCCGATACTGCTTTATACAAAAGCGGAAAAGATCGCTGCGGATATGAGGAGCAACGGTTCGCTTTCAAAATGCGGCATCGCAGATGTACTGCTCCTTATGACCGCGGATGATATCTTCCCCGAGGAACACAAAGGAAAAAAGATCTTTTGCCCGGGATCCGTGTGGGATGATCACTTCTTCACCGACCGCAGAATTGAACGGCACGACGATTACTCGTTCTTTATAACTCTTAATTACGACAAGCGGGAAATAAGGTACAGGTACAATCTCAACACCTTCGGATTCGATCTTGACGATCATACTTTGGTTATCGGTTCCGATGAATACGAAGATATTACGGGGTACGAAATAACCGATCCTGCGGAACGCGAGAGGATATATCATAATGTTCTGAAACAACATTCGGGAACATATTGGGCTGAATGGGAGCCGGTGATAACTGCAAAATGTGTCTTGAACAGACGGGTTTACAGCTTTTCTCTTCCGCTTCCGGAAGGTGAAATTTACAGGATAAAGCACAATTATCACCTTTCCGATATAGATGAGATGAAGGTCGAGAGTGCCGTAACAAATCAGAAATACCTTGACTTTGCGCTCTGCTGTACAGGAAAGACTCTCTCCAGGCTGCAGGAGCTTGCTCTGTGGACTTGTAAGCAGAGAATGAAGAATATATACCCTAATCCGCTTCAGGTGTTTGCGGCGGTGATGATGACTGCCGATGAACATACAATGTCCGAGGTGCTTGCTGTCACCAAAAACATAGGGCGATACAAGCTGTGTATTGCCCTGCACGACGAGGACTATGGCAGAACTGTTATCGAGGATAATCCAAGCAGCGAGACACCCGAGCAGCTTTTGGAAGGAGTGAAACGGTTCATAAATTATGATGATTACGGAGAATGGAAAGTAAAAAATGACAGAATGACCGAAACCGATTTCGGATATGTGGGGCTGCGGACAGCAGCGGAAATGAGAGATAGGAAAGGAAAAACCAATGGATAATAACGCTCTTTACTGCACTATAGAAAACCACAAAGAAAGATATTTCACAAGCAGGATCGCAGGCGGCTTCTCCTATCCGCTGATAGTGTTCAACAACGCCGATTCGCTGTCCGAAACCATGAGCAGTAACTCCATCGTAAGGCGGTGCGAGGCTGCCGACCTGCTTCCGATAATGACGGCAAACGAGATGTTCCCCGAAACCTGTACGGGAGTAAAGCTGTTCAGCGAGATATCCGACAGCAGTTTCTGTCAGAAAGCCGACAGGTTCGGGATAGACGATGACTATTCGTTCTTGATCACGCTTGATTTTGACAAGCGTGAGATAGGGTATAAATTCAATCCGAATGCCCTCGGCTTCGACCTTGACGATACTACTGTCAGCGTCGATGATATGAACCTTGCAGCCGAATTGGAAGATGAGATCAAGGATTCGTTCGCTCGTGAAAAGCTTTGGCA
>JAGAWN010000232.1 GCA_017941355.1 Ruminiclostridium sp.
AATTGCAAGGGAAACAGGTATCGATATATTCGTTCCGTATTATCCTCTTTGCACAGACTATCCGCTGACAAAAGCGTATGAAATGATATATGCGCTGTATGTGAAGATGCAGAAAAAGTACGGGGCGGAGAATATATGTGTTGTCGGTACTTCTTCCGGCGGAAATCTCGCGCTTGGTCTTGTTCCGTACATCAAAGCAAATGCTTTGGCAGCACCTTTGCCTGACTACATAATGGTGCTTTCGCCGGGTGTATGCCCTGCATCAGACGAAGAAAAGCAGCGGGTAAGAGAGATAGACAAGAGAGAACTTGTGATCTCGGGCGATTATCTTACAACGATAGAAGAGATACTGCGTCACGGCAGCAGCAATGTTCCGGACTATATGATATATCTTCAGAACGCAGACTTTACCGGCTGTCCGAGAGTGACATTCATATACGGCACGGACGAGGTGCTGTATGCTATGGCACCGTCGTTTGAGTCTGCAATGAAAAAGTATGGTGTGCAGTATGATATGGTTATTGGGAAGGGTATGTATCACTGTTACCCGGTATATCCGTTAGTGAAAGAGGCTGAGGAGGGCTGGGAGCAGATGATCGGGATGCTTAGACGCTGGAAAAACGAAAAAGGAGAATAAAGATGACACTTCCGGCAGAGATCGTGATAGGAATAGTTCTTTTTACATTATTGGTGGTACCGGGATTGCTGAAAGACCCGTTAGGCAGTATCAGTGACTATCCGCCGGAAATACGTCAGAGATGCGTTGAACTGGGCTTGATCGGGGAAAGCAAAAAACGTTTCACCAAAAAGGATCTGATAAAGAAGAGCTTGTGCGTTTTTTCTTGAAAGCTGAATTATTATCTGCTATACTTGATCTGTGTGCGAAAAACGATCATTTCGGTCGTCTAATATATATAGTCAAGACCGGAATGCCAGGCAATGTTGATGGGGAAATGATGAAGAAGTGCGTGGATTTATGGGAATGTTTGAGACAATTGATTAGTCCGGTAATGACGTGATATATCAGAGAACTTTATTTATCACAAAACGCCAGAACTCTGTCATAAAAATCTCCGGATTCCTCAAAAACACCATGCCCGAGACCTTCATAAATATGTAATTCGCAGTCGGAGATCCTTTCGCTCATTTCATACGGCGCGTCGTTTCCGACAGTTTTATCATCATCTCCGGCTATTATCAAAGTCGGGCAGGTGATCTTTGACAGCTCATCACGGGCGTCAAAGCCGAGAATGGCACAGGCGTTTTTCATGAATCGTTCATAATCCGCGGGCTTCGTGAATTTTGCAATTAAAGGAAAATACTTTCTGTTTTTCCGCAGATACTTTTCCGAATACATTTTTTCGGCGGTGTCGAGCATTAAGGATCTGTGATCGCCGCGCTCTGCCATATCTATCCAGCCGGAAACGGCATTTTGGGCGACATTATTCGCATAGGGAGCCGTAACTGCAAGAATCAGCTTTTTCACGGTTTCCGGGTGATCTATGGCAATGTATTGAGAGATCATTCCGCCCTGTGAAACACCGAGAAGGCAGAACTGCCCGATACCAAGCTCCCGTGCTGCCAAAACCTGATCGTGCGCCATGTCCCTTATAGTATATCCTTCGGGCATTTTGTTCTTTCTGCTGAACATATAGACCGTGTAATCCCGGAAGAATTTCTTATACGGAAAAGACAGTATCCATGCCTTACCTTTTACAGTTGCCAGTCCGTCTGAAAGTCCGGGCAATACGATCAGACTTTTACTGCCGCTCCCGAACGAAACATAATACATTTCGGTATCACCGATCTTTACACAACCGTTTTTCCGCATAATACTCGTCATTCTCCCCTTTTGTATTTTTTATAGCGTTTTACTGCGATAAGTGAAACTGCTGTACAGGCTGTCAGCCACAGAACGGCAATAACGATCAGCGCAATGAATGTTTTTCTTGTTACTTCCAACTGTTCTTCGATATAGCAGCGGGAAGGATTTCCGGGATCGTAGTATATTCTGAGTTTCTGTCCTTTTTTGAAATACTGCGCATCGCCGGTGATCGTTTTTTCATTGAATACACCGTCAGTTGTGACGGATATTGTCACAGTGGTCTCGGTGATATATTTGTAATTCCCGCCGTGGCTTTTTGTGTTATGCGTTAACACACGGTCTTCCGAAACAGATGTTACAACTGCGTCGAGCGGTTCGGTGCAGTTATTTTTATAGTTTGTGTAATTGACGCCTGTAAACACAGCAGATGCTATTATCATAAGTTCAAGAATAAGCATAGCTCCTATGCTTATGAACTCAGCTTTTATCTGACTCCGGCGCTTTTGCCGTATCTCTTTGCTTTGCTTTTTCATTCCTGACATATTTTCCTGTAACTCACATTATTGGTTTTACAACAACGGCTGATGATCTGCAAGAACTGCATCGGTTTTATGCTCTCTTAATAACACTTCGCGGAAAATATTATATGTTATTTTCTGCGAAATGTCAATACAGATCATATGGAGATATCACCGAGTCCGCTGAGATCGTAGCCGCTGTTGTTCTGTACCATAACGATGCCTGTGAGCTTGTCGCCTGCTTTGTAGGTCTCCTTTTCGGGCTGGCTGTTCAGGTTGAATATGGTGTAGGCTTCGGTCTGCGGGTAGCTTCTGATCGGAAGATTGTCGTACTCGAATCCGTCATCGTTCAGTTCGACGTTCATCGCTCTAAGTTCGGTTACGATGTCCGACCAGTCTGTCCAAGCGTTCGTATCCGTGAGAAATAGGCCGTTTTTATCCATATTTTGATGCAAATTTAGTACAACGAATCGCTGCGTCGAAAATACACAAACAGGATGCCCGACTATCGGACATCCTGTTTATTTTTGCTCAATACTCATTTTTCAAAAAGAATTAAAGCAGTGTTATAGACAGCATTATCTTATCATTTCCTTGCCGCATCTTTGGATATTCTTTCGTTTATGTAGTTCAGCACAAAATCAAAATCATCAGCAGCCGCGTACACCTGGTTCTTGAAAAGCATCTCATTCACATATATCGTATGTCTGCTGCGGCGGACTTTTATACTCTTTACCTTGTCGAAATCCGAATGTATGCTGTCGTGTACAGCTGAACTTATACCCGCGCCTGCCATTGCGGGATTTCCTGTCAGCGATCCTGCCATTGCGGTGAGCCAGCCCAATGCCTGTGCTTTTTTGAACTGCTGCTGCATTTGTGTATGGGTAATGCCGCTCTCATTCATTTCAAAAAGCACTATATACTTCCAGCCATACAGCGCAGCAACGATGAGATATGCCAAAAATGACAATACAAGCATTCCGGCGGCTATAACTGCAAATAATCCTGTGCTGCCGATAAAGCTGTCCGCATTCAGACCGCCCTCGAACAGAGCGATCAGCTGCAAAAACAGCCATACTCCGCCTATAATACCGCCGAAGATCTTCCATATCGTGAACAGCACGGTGGGGTTTTTCAGCATAGCGAATTCATATATCCAGCGGTATATGCCGTCCGGGCATAGATATATGTTTTCTGTGACTTTCTGACCTTGTATTTTCGGCTGAGCAGCCGTAGACCCGGCAGCTTTCGCCGTAAGCGTCCCACATTCGGGACAGAATCGTACATGGTCTTCGATTTGTGCTCCGCAAGAAGAACAGAACATATTCATTCCACCTTTCCCGATCGTGTTTTCTTACAAATACCGTTCCAGCCTGCGTATCGTTGTGAGCTTATCCAGATTATACTGCTCTCTGATGCGGTCGATATATGAGTTAAAAGCACGGCGCAGATCCGGGTGATCGAACCTTATGGTGATATACGGAGCTTTAAGACGGATTACCGCAACGCTGCGCTCCGAAACGATGAGCCTGATGTCCTCGAATGCCGTTTCCGGGATTATACACAGGCGGTAATTCGGGTAAGTCTCCACAAAATCTATGATACTCCGGATATGATCCGCATATTCTTTTGGGGTATATGCAGCCGATATCCCGGGTATATCTGTCCTTACCTTTCCGCAGAACAATTCTTCGTCGGCGGGCAGGGGCGCATATTCATATATTGTTCCGTTCTCCGCTGTTTGCTTCAGCAGCTCGCGGCGCTTTTCCCATATAGCCCGGATACGCGTAAGTTCGGATTTGCTCTTTCCGTTTCGCTGAATTACGGAACGAAGTGTGCTTTCGGGCATTGTGGCAAATGAAAGCGTATCCGAGATCACCGCTGTAGAGCATACATCGGGCTCACCGAGACTTTCGGTATCCTCGGCAAGATGCACCTTCGCCAGCTCGCCGGAATGTTCAAGAAGCTCATTGTAGGTGTTTTTATACGCCGTCAGCTGAGATCTGTCGGTGTCAAACCGGTACATTCCCTTTTCATTTTCCGCTCCCACAGCATTTGAGCCCGATATACAAGCATACCCCGGGCATAGAAACAGCGTAGTGGAAAACCTGTCACCGGCACGCAGCTTGCAGTAATATGACTTTATCATACCGGACGGATACAGCGGGAGCCAGCTTTTTATCGCGTCCGCCATCTCGGAAAGATCACGGTTGATATTGTGTATGATCGAGATTCTTGTTCCGTTCGTTACGCAAAGTATCATAAGCGAAGCCCATTTTGCCCGGAAATACGGGTCGCCTGTCATCCATTCCATATTCTGATCGGAATACAGATACAGCTCCTTTTCGCCTCGCCGGAAAACGTTGCCGAGAAAGCGTATAACCGCACGTCTCAGTCCGGGAGTTCCGTAATAAGCCGATATATCCTCCGAGATGATATCTTCATCAGCCGCTTCTTCAAAGGAAAGCGGCGGTTTTATTATATCCGCCGAGAATGATCCGATCTGATCTATAAGACCCTGCACAAGCGGTGTCTCGTCAGTCCTTTCGGTGCTGTACAGCCATTCATATACCGCGTCAAATACGCTTTCCCGGTCTGTCGGCGCTCCGGCTTCCGAACCGGTCAGTCTTGCGAGAGCGCAGAGTTTGCCCTGTGATGCCGCGCGTTCTGTGAGGGTAATACAGATGTTGGTCATCATTTTCGGATTTGCTTTTGGAGATCTAAGACCGCTCCGGAAGCGGCTTATATATGAAGGGTCGAT
>JAGAWN010000233.1 GCA_017941355.1 Ruminiclostridium sp.
TATCAGTGACTGGAGGTTATCCTTATAGGGATCCTGTATAGTGTCATCGGCGGCGTACACCCATTTGACCGCAAGCTCCGCAGCTTTCCGGCAGCCTACGGCACACATAGCCGGGGACGTGGCAAACACACGCTCCGCTTCGATCGCGGCAGCCGCGAACAACTTATAATCCGGCATTTCAGCCAAATAGCCGAAGTTTGACATAGGTATCACCTCAATAAAAGCAATGATATTTAATCTTATGCGCTCAGTATTTTACGCCATTCGTCTATCGGTTTAAGCTTTCTCAAACGATAGAGAGCTTCTTCTACTGTAGCTGACATTTTGACATTTATTTTGGAGTTTACCTTTTCAATCAGCCCATATGTGGCAGCCCCATTGATACTTGGAACGAAATAGTCTGAATATAACTTGTTTTCAGTTCTGTTCCGCTTTTGTCTTAAATAATTAGCATCCTCTCTAATTTCAGCCTTTAATGCTTCATACTCTCTTCGTATTTTAAACTCAAGATTTATATCACTATTGGTTATGTATCGATCAATCATATTTTTTAAATCAGTTAATCTATCGTAATAAACAATGATCCTTTCCGCCAGTTCCTTGTCGTTAAAATTTTTAAGTTCCATAGTATATTTCCTTTCTATCCGAAATACTCCTGCATAAGGGCTTTCTTAAGTGTTTCAGCCTTTTCAAGCACTTTTTTCACCGCCAATTTCGATTTGTCGGTTTGTTCGACAAAAGAGTAGTATTGCTCTTGCACCTCAATAGGAGGGCAAATTATCTTAAAATTGGATACAATCGGCACATTAAGGTTTGGCATAGTTTGACCTACCGCCATATCCTCGATAGTTTTCTTAAATGACGGAAATGAAATGATTTTTTGGATATAGTCAGCTTTTAAGAGACCATTAGACCTTATTATCATAGAGCCTGTACCGCAAAGCAAGCCGACTTCTGATACAACGGCACATCTTCCCATTTCCCCTCTGCGTCCCATAACTACATCATCAATATTTAGGTGATATGCACTCAATTCATTGTATTTATCATCAGATACTGTCAGTTTCATGTCAACTGCTATCTTACCATCAATTATATGTGAGGGGTTGACCAAAGCGTGAGCGTTTGGAATATAATCCTCTTTATGCAATAATGTTCCAAATGGTCCAATTTTAATTTCCGCCAATTCTCCAAGGGATACTTTCTCCCAATTGTGTGGATTTGAAACAGGATCACCAAACAATTCGATAAACCGTGATTTGACGAGTAAATCCAGCTTTTCAAGGATAGCGTTACAGGCATCTATAATATTCGTTACCTTGTCGAGGTTTGCGGCGATTTTACGCTGGGTTTCGAGGGGCGGGAGAGGGATATCACAGCTTTTTACATAATCATCCGTTTTGAGATTATGTAATCCTGTTGTTTTATTCTGAAATGGAATAGTACCGCCTCGCTGATAATTATAAAACAAAGAATAAAAAAGATACTTCGGAAAACAAACAGTAGGATCCTTGACCCTTAAAAGTCCCGTAAAGTTATTAAATAGATATTTGTGCTCTTCACCTTCAAAATAAATAACTCTTCCTACAGGTTGTGTATCGCTACCGCCCGATTTTTCTATAATTATATCTCCCTTACGGAGATATTTTTCAGAAAGATTACTTTTTCTTATATCCCGTGTTATTATATTTGAATAATTAACCACTCCGATATTTGTAAAATTAGTTGTTCTTAAAACCGGAATACCATTTCCGTTTTCATCATCGTTGCCCCATTCGCCGGAAAGGGCTTTACCTGTAATATCAATCAATTTAGCCATTCAGCTCACCCTTTAATTCCTTAAGTACGCTGCCAAGCTGCTCATAAAGTCCGTCTATCTCGTCCATGATCTCACTCACTGCGGGGTATTCCACAGCCACATACTCTGTCTTTTTGTACTTATTTATCGAGAGGTCATAATCGTTATCCACGATCTCCTGCTTCGGTACGAAAAAGCTCTGATCTGTGCGCTGTCTGTCCTTCTCGCCGTCAAGGTTCTTGAAGCGGGCTATGATGTCGGGAATATCGTTCTCAGCTATCTCCTGCCGCTTATCATCGAGGGAAAGTCCGTCCGCCTTCATATCATAGAACCACACATCATCGGTGCCGCCCGCGCCTGTCTTGATGAATACGAGTACAGCCGTTGAAACGCCCGCATAGGGCTTGAATACACCGCTGGGCATAGAAATGACCGCCTGTAAGCGATGATTTTCTATAAGTTCTTTTCGTATCGCTTTGTGAGCATTGGAGGAGCCGAAGAGAACCCCGTCCGGAACGATGCACGCACATCTGCCGCCCTTTTGCATAAGTCTCAGGAACAGGGCAAGAAACAGAAGCTCGGTCTTTTTAGTATTCGTCACCGCCTTAAGGTCATCGTTTATGCTCTCGGCATCTACAGTACCTTTGAAAGGCGGATTTGCAAGGCATATCGTGTATTTGTCGGCAATACTGTTTTGCTTGGAAACGCTGTCCTTGTAGTCAATCTCGGGGTCTGTTACCGAGTGCAGCATCAGGTTCATCGCCGAGATACGCAGCATTGTCTGGTCGGTGTCGTAACCGGTGAAGGTCTCGGAAGCGTATGCCTGCCATTGCTCCTCAGTCATTGTATCTTCATAATGCCTGCGTATGTATTCGGCTGCCGAGACGAGAAATCCCGCTGTACCGCAGGCAGGGTCGCAAATACGGTCGTCGGGGGTGGGAGCTACAAGCTCGACCATCATCTCGCGGATATGTTTCGGCGTTCGGAACTGACCGTTCTGACCTGCCGTAGAGAGCTTTCCCAGCATATATTCGTACAGGTCACCCTGCATATCAAGATCAGCAATATCATGCTCATAGAGGTCGTCAAGCCCGGTTATGACCTTCTGAAGTACCTGCGCGTTAGGCAGCGCAAATACAGCGTTCTCCATATATCGTGTGAAAGCAGTCTGCTTCTGCTCCGTTCCGTCAAGGTCGGGTATCTCCACAAGCTCACCCTTGTCGTTAAAATCGGGGAGCCTGCCGTATTTCATCTTCTTTATCGCCGGAAATACACGCTGCGATATCAGGTCGAAAATATCACGGGGATCTCGGTTCTTGAACCTGCTCCAGCGCATAGCCTGTCCTATCTCGGACTGCGGGAATATATGCTCGGCTTCTTCGCCTGTCATATTGGAAAATTCCTCGTTTTCAAGCTCCTTTTCATCAAGGGAACGAATGAACATCAGATATGTGAGCTGTTCGATAACAGTAAGAGGGTTGGTAGTGCCTCCCGCCCATATATCCGTCCATATCTTATCGATCTTATTCTTTATCACGCCTGTTATCATAGCAGCCTCCGAGTTATGAAAAATGCCATAAATTACAATATTTCAACATACATTATAGCACAACTTTCACAATCCGTCAATCCTTGATTGGAGTAATGTCCTGATTTAGATACATTAGAGTCGGATTGCTGCGGAAAAGATGTACTTAAGAGAAGCAAAACCGCCCCTCGGGTTTAACCGAAGAGCGGTTTCGCATAAGCTATTTCATGACGTACTGTCGAATGGTGTCATAATATACTCAGGACATATCATCAGCTCTTAAGGAATGTAAAACGTCCAGCCGCGATAAATGTCATTATAGTAACAATGAACCGAAAGCTCTTCTACGCTGATTCCGGAAGCCTCCGATGCCTGCTTAACGGTAGCGAACAAGTGAAATGAATGCGTACGAAAATCGTATGCTTCAATCAAAAAAGGCTTGATTTTATTGACCTTGTATTCTACAGTCATTTTGGTCAGTACTTGGATGGATTCATCTTCAAACGTAAAGATGAATCCGGCGGCGGAAAGCGTTATACCGTAAACACATAGATAAATATCAATTAAAGGAGCACCATATTTTTTGGATACTTCTTCGGAAGATAACCAGTTGCCAAGAAATGTACCGTCCAGCGTAAACTGGGATATATGCATTACCGGCAAACCGCATTCGGCATCAATATTGTTTGCTGTTTCCTTTTGCTGGCGCTTATACACGCTATCAACGTAATAAATGTAATTGTTATCCATGTTATACCTCCGTATCACCATAGGCTACTGTGTCGATGCAAATGAACACCCAGTCATCTTTGTCCTTTGGCGCAAAGAAAAGCGCCATGATCTTATCAGACTTAAGTCCGGTCTCAGTAACCGCATCGGCTAATTTGGAGAAAACCTAGTCCTTCTGTGTTTGTTTATTAAACGCGAAGAACAAAAAGGGTTTGATTTCCTCCAGAATAGTATTGTCGGTCGCCCACACATAACCTTTATCGGATGTGGTGACACCGGCTATGTTGAGCAGGATTTCGCTTTCGGGTACGCCTGTCTCGGTGGATGCGTCCTTGACATTCGTCCATTCGCGGATGATACTGCCATCAGCAGATAACTGATAGACAGGGAGCTTATAAAGACTGATAACATGGTTAACATCTTCCAACTCCATGCGCTTAATAACAAGCTTCATTGCTGCGAGTTCACTATTTCTAAGCATTTTGAACTCCTCCTTTTTTATTTTTTACGGATCGGCTGATCCTATTAATAGTATGACAGTTTACCCTTTAGGATAAGAATCGATCACAGTAACATCCCCCGAGTCCGACCACACGGGTCGGGTTGTCGGGTTCTGTCCTTGTGGGTGTATCGATAACAATTAGTTGTTCCTTAAGCGATACAATTATTCGCTATTAACTGAACTACGCCATAGGTTAGTCCGGTTATCTGCGCTACTGTATCGTTGTCTATTCCTTTATTTAACAAGTTGGCAGCATATTGCTCCGCTTGCTCCAAGGCTATCACCTTAAGCCATTGGCTACATTTTTTATGTGATATCCGTCTATTCTTATCCATCCTGTTCATACGCTTAATTGTTGCCGGGGTCAGCACCTCGGCGTCATAATAGTTATTACTCATTATATGTTTGTTGTCCTCCTTTTTCATCAGCAATATCGATACACCTATGACTCCGTTCATCTTTTATTTCCTGCATATATAGTATACAAGAGCATGCGCAAAAACAAAAACAGCCCCTTACGTATTTTGCAAGAGGCATATAGATTATATTAAATAGTTATGTCATATTTCCTTAAGAGCATATCGTTGACCTGTTCGTCACTCCCGGTGGCGAGCAGGTCTTTTTCATTCTCTGAAAAATCAGGGATCGAGAAACGCCCTATCGTTGTTTTGTTATAAAGATAGTACCCTCGCTGTATAGCCTTGCTCGTATACTGCACATAATAGCGCATTATAGGTGAGTTTAGCACCCTTAGGAGAAAGTTAAGAGGCAGCTCATTATTTTCAGCTATCCCGCCGCCGTTGATGAATAAAGCGTCATCTTCTATAAGCCTGAACGAGGGTTTAGCTGCATAGTTCGGGAAAAGTATCTTCTTAGGGTACGCCTTAAGTCCTTGCCGGCGACCGTAGGCGTACCAGCCGTCAGGGTTTGGCTTACCCTTGTTCCTTAAGTCCAGTACAGACTTAACTGTCATCAGGTATTGATATGTATTCGGAAAGCGCTTCCTTAAGTCCTCCTCAGGTATAGCAGCGCCGCCAACATAAGGATAGATGATATATCGCTTCCTTAAGCCTACCCGCGCAAAATCTGAAACTTTGTACAGGGGTTTCACCATCTCCGGCTCTAAATCATACCTTAAGCTGTTATATTCTGCATAGAAACCGCTGTTATCAGTTTTCACAAGATATAGTTCATCGCACTGAGTACATAGCTGCATTATCATATATTGACCCAGCTTAAGCCTGAAACGCTCGATCTTTGCGATGTCAGCGCTCACTTTACTATCGTGAGCTATGAACCCGTCTGCCGTGAAATTGCTTAAGGGCAGTTCTGTAAAATCGTCTGCAATTATCGCCCGGGACGCAGTATAACTAAGAGTGCTATGCTTAAGGGCGTTAAGCAGAAGCACGCAGCTATATACCTTAGCCTTGTCGAAAACATGAATGTCTTTATACTCAATGATAGTGTCCGCAAGACCTCTATCAGCAATGAGCCTGCGTATCTCGGCGGAATTACGGGATGATAGTATAGTATTGGGTAACACAAAGCAGCATTTTCCATTATCGGATATGCTTAAGACTGCCTTTTCTACGAATGCTTCACAGATGTTACACATTCCCACTGAGGACATGTAGTGCGTGTGAAGGTATGACATTGTGCTTGTATCAATGTTTTTAGCTGAGATATAAGGTGGATTGCCAATTATTATATCAAAGCCCCTGACCTCGCTTACCCCGCACCAGTCCGCTCTTAAGGCGTCCACGGTTATGATGTTGTCCTGCAATCCCTCTGCCGGCTCACCATTCTTAAGGCAAGCAACCTTAAGGAGACTGCGGCACCTTCGGACATTCTCGTTAAGGATATCAAACCCATACAGATTATCTTCGATTATCCTGCGGACAGGGGTGCCAAATTTCTCGTGTATCACATCAATTGCAGCGATAAGGAATATCCCGCACCCACAAGCAGGATCCAGCAGTTTGATATGATGCTCCCATTTATCATATCGCTTAAGAGTGAGCTCAATTATATATCTCGCAAGCTGAATTGGAGTAAAGACTATCCCGTTTCTTGCTGCCGCTCCATCGTCAGAGAACGATTCAAACAGATGTATTGCGGTCTCTGTATCTCCTGAGAAACTATGGCTCTTAAGCAAGGCTGTGCAGTCTGCGATCCTATCAGCGTTATTATCGAACAAATCAAGCCCGTTGCTGCTTAAGCCTGATGCTGTGACCATGTAGTTGATGACCGCAGCCTCAATCTCACGGCATGAGAACTCGGATGTAAGGGCTTTCTTAAGTACTTGTATTGTTTCCATTACGGCTCCTATATATTATAGTATACTATAGCTATAATACAGCTAAACTAATATTTTGTCAAGTTGTTTACAGCCATAAGCATATGATCTGTGTAACTGACAATAAGGGAGTTCCAAAGGAGCAGACTGTATTGCCTGATGACATGCCGCCAATGATCGATATGGAATAATCAGGCTCATCTTAAGTAATTCTCCTTGTGAGGTTATATTCCTTTGTTCTTTTTCTTCTCATATTAGTGATTATTCGGATATCAAAAACAAGACTAAAGCGGCATGGTTAAGCCATTTGTCACCTTAGAACTGTTGTGCAAAACCTGTAACTTTTTACAGGTTTTGCACATTCTTTTTTTACGATATCAGCCCGAGGAATGCTTGATATAATTTTTTTCATTTTCAAAAATCATTCTATAGATGAGGGAAAAACAAAACAGGAGGATAACGAAGATGGAAAAAATATGCGAATTTCAGGGTTTGTCATTTGTAGGCAGTTGCGAGATACATACGGTTCAGCTAAAATCATCGACTTATCATCAGGCTTGCAGCTCCGATGATATATTAAAAACTAATGTGGCTAACACCAATGAGAGGAGGCACAAATACAAATTTGACCTCTCCAAATATGATACAGACGCCAACAATACCGCACAACTGTTTAGTTCAAACCTGTCACGTCTTATCTCGGAGGCGGATTTGCAGAATACTGATATTCTCAGGTTGGATCTGAAGTTCGACTTCAAAGGCATATCATTTGAACGTCTATATCCGTCCATTCGGGTCTTGGACGCTTTGCTTGTTCAAAAAAACAAATCTTCTAACCATTATAGTTACAAAGGCTTGATAGATCCCGGAGAAAGATCAATAGGTTTTAAAAACAGCAATGCCTTAGGTGTGCAGTTCTATAGTAAGCCGCTGCAAAAAGTCAATACTGACGTAGAAGCTCGCTTAGAATTTCAATTCGGCGGTCTCCATTATAAGAATATCGAAAACGATATAATGTCCCTGTGGGAAGAACTTGTCAATGCTTTGAGTGAAGCCGTGACTAAAGAAATCTTTGAGGATACTGAGGAGATGATGAATAGCCATCTTATTAAACGTCTTAAAACCGATGACCCTTTTGCTCGAATAGATGAGACTAACCGGAGCAGGAAAAATTACATCTATGAAAATAAACTATATATTATTTCAAGGCGGCAGCTTATAGATCTTCTTGACAGATTACATATCAGTCATCCGGAAGAAACTGCCGATAATATGTTACGAAAAAAGAGAGCTGACCCTGAGTTTTGCGGGTTTGATTATACAGAAAGTGGCGGAAAAATCATATACCGGGATTTGTTGCTGTTCACGCTCCGCGATATAAAACGTCTGTCTCGTTCGATAGTTAAGCTTGCCGCAGGTTTTTTCTTCGGTCCCTGTCCGAGTGCGAGCGAAACTGAGATAATAGAGAAGGCACTTAAGTTATTCAAGGTTCGTGGAGATGGTGAGAACGATGACTTATTTAAAGTAAAGGATCTGCATTGACTGTCCTATAGAGGAAGCCGAGCCTGTTTAATCCTTGAATAATATTACAAGACAGAGCCAATGAAATACTCCCTGTATAAACGTTGTATACAGGGAGTTGATATATTTTCGATTCAAATATCAGGTGTTATCGGTATCCTCATCATTCTGAGTGAATTCTTCTTTATTTCTCCTGTTGAAAACGCCAAACCTTATCGAATCAGCCTTCGCACTCGCTTCATTTATCGGTTTTGCATAAACCTTTTGGATCATTTCCGGCGAATTGCCAAGCTGACTTGCTGTAGTAATAACATCAGCGCCATTGGCAATTAAATTTGAAGCCGCAGTGCGTCGGAATGCGTGCGGGTGTATATGAGGAAGCCCGCATTTCTTGCTGAATTTACTGAACCACTGGGTAATACTGTCAGGGGACATGATATCTCCGTTGTTTTTTGTAAAAACGTATTCGGTTTCCACCCATTTATTTCCATATGCCATGCGTCTCTGCTCTTGTTCAGCCATGTATTCCTTAAGGAGAGCCAAGGTCACAGGAGATAAGTTGATATAACGTTTCTTATTATTTTTTGGCAGGCTTTCATAGACCCCACGCTCTTTATTGTAATTTAGAGCACAGGCAATATACCAACTTCCGGTCTTGAAGTCGATATTCATCCACTTAGCTCCGGCTACTTCTCCGCGTCTTGCTCCGGTATCGATCATCAGGTAAGAGATTGCTTTCCATTTAAGAGGAGCCTTATCCAGCTCATCGAGTATTCTTTCCACTTCCTCCGGCTGATAATAGATAAGGTCTTTTTTAATGGGACGCGGTGGTTTGGCATCTTCCGCAGGATTTGCCAATATGTATTTCTCACTTTTTGCATAGGCAAGAATAGTCGATATCAGGTTGTGATACTCACGTATAGTTTTCTTGGATAAAGGGGATCTATCCTTGGAGAAAACGAAAAGCTTATCTGAGGGGATTCCCAACACCTCCGCTATCTTATCAGCGTTTTCCTTAAGTATGCTTTTTCCTTTTAACGCTGAGCTGACAGTTGAGGTTGCCATACCTGTCCTGCGATGTATTTCAGACAAACTTATGCCTTGTTCGCGGATAGAATCGACAAGAAGAGGCGTGGGGACAGCTTTTTCAGAAGAAAGTCGGATGCCCTCCTCCATGAGGTTTTTATAGAAATCATTGAGATGCGTTGATTGGATCTTATTTATCTTAAGGTGACCCATAGCAATATTGATGCGCACTAAAAGCTCTCTGTAGCGCCCTATCGTCCTATGGGACAGTCCTTCGACTTCCTTGATCTTGAGAGCGATCTCTGCGTACTCGGCGAATGTAGGAACTTTGTTGGCTATCAGACCGGTTTTTACTTTCGTCTCAAACTCAACAGCAACACGGTTTAGTTCTTTTTCGATTTGTTTTTCGGTCATTCCGGCAGATGGTCTCCATGTCATTTTCTCGCGTTTGGGAGTGCCATCAACATTGTGTCCGTCATAGACAACGATTCGATAAGATGTTATCTTTCCGTCCTTGTTTTTACGTGGTTCAATAACCATAATTACACCTCCGGTTGGACAATTCAGTGTATTTACTTAAGTACGTCACCTCGTATCGCACTGCCATTATGACAGTACGATAGAGGAACGAGCCTTTGTTTTCCTGTGGCTTCGCTATCCGATATCGGAAAACAGCATAACATGGGATAGTGCCTTTTGTAAGGTATGGATCATCTTAAGCGACGGATACCGTTTGTAACAGGCTCAGGCTTGGTTTCTTCAAAATCCTTGCATGATACCCAGTTGCAGAAGCCATCCCAAGGGATGAGTACGATCCTGTCGATCCTACGATGCGGTATCAGGTTCATAGCTACGAGCTTGCGAAGTCCATACAGAGAGATGTTGATTCCTTCAGCCTTAGCTCTTGCAACAGTATCCTTCATATTCATTACCGAAGTCATAACAATTGGTCTCCTTTCTGTAAAACTCGGAAAGTATTTCCTATTATCAGTATGATTCTTGAAATCGTCATATTGGTAACGGGTTGTGATGAGATGAAAATACATGTGAAAACGGGAGTAAATGGGAGTAAAAAACAAAAAACCGGGCAGCTTTTCAGCTACTCGGTAAACAAAAGACGGGTATAGGACGGTTTTCACTTAAGGGTGATAACTTACTATTACGATATGATTTATAGTATATCGCTCGCCTAAGTTCAATGATCAGAGTGAGGATTTGAAGAAGGAAAGAAGACGTAAATCCGGTTTCCAAGTGTTCGTTTTAAAATAGAACACTATTCGCTGTATTCACCCCAAATTCATCCCAAAGCATCACTTTCACCCCCAAAACACAATTTGAGAATGAAATAAAAAAACCGCTCACCCCTATTGGTTAAGCGGTTTTCAATTGGTTGCGGAGATAGGACTTGAATGTTCAAGATGACTTTTTGCCAAATATTGCAAAATCCCGCAAAGGCTTATATAATGCGAAAATCCCGCTTCAACTTATAAATATCTTGTGACGATTTGTCGTCACTTTTTGTAAAATTAATGTCCAAACAATGTCCAAGCCGCAGCACATATCTGTTTATTATCTAAATATTATTATGGAGGATTAACAGATGAACAACATACTTAACAAGCTCTATTACGGCGAGATATGCCCGTGTGAGAAACCTGCTCCAAACACCAAGCGTTATATCGAGAACCGCGAGCTAATATGCTCAACTGAAAAAAAGCTGCTTGAAATGTTCCCCGACTGCAAGGAACTGCTTGACACATACACCGATGTGCTCCACATTGAAGCGCAGTTAGAGTGCGAAGCGGATTTTGAGCGTGGATTTAAGCTCGGGGCGCAATTTGCCGCTGCTGTTTCAGACGCTATCGAGTAATATCAATTACTTCCGATCCCCTTAACAAGAGTTAAGGGGATCTTGTTTTTTCGTGACACGTGACAGCGTGACAAATAAGACAAGTAATACTGTATATCTGTTGTTTGGCTTTACCTGTCAAAGTCTATTTTAGGTCGTATCTGAAGACAGTCGCTCTTAACCGTCTCCGGAATTTTGCCAAGAAAATAATCTTCAAGATAATTCCATATCTCATCACTTGTGAAATCATTTTCATACAGATATGTCAACATTTTTACAGAAATAAGATGACGATCGGCAACATCGTCCAGGAGTTTGTTTTGATAACTTGCCGGTTTATTCTTTATATTACGTAAGCTCTGTATTTGGTTGATATAAATATACAACTGGCTGTTTGCACCGCCAATCATATTAAATGATAATACATCAATAGCTTCAAGAATGCCTAAAACAACGTTAACCTCCTTAATATAATTCCTTCCGTCATTTATAAGGTATAATTCACCATTTTCTACTTCTGACGTTATTGAGCCGTATATTTTCTTGACCCAATCAAAATATGAATTTACAGCCACCTGAAATTGGTATTTTGTTTCTCCGCTGTTTGTTGTGTTTTCTTTGGCTATCGGATGTTGATTTTTAGTGAACTTCCTTCGATAGGAGTTCATAGAGGAAATTATAACTTCGCAAATTGAACGTGCCTTATATTTTGTGATCTTTTCATCCTGTATTGCAGATGCCATTTCATCAATTGAGGTGTACGCATTTGAAACGACTTTATTATTTATAAATGTACGAATGTTGCCCCAAACTCTTGAAAATACACTATGATATTCATCGGCGAATGTTATTCCGACACATAAAGCGGGGTTCATATTGATTTTGTTGATAAGATCTAGTTCGGGATCCTTAGAATATAGCAAGAATTTAAATTTTGGAAATGAAAATGATGAATAATCTTTTTTCCAGATAGAATCAAGAACTACACGACAGATGTGCTTTCGGTTGTTAATTTCTTCAAGACAATTAGGATATTTCCTTTTGAGACGCGCCTGATCGTTCTCACTTATCTCAAAATAGCCCTGTGAAAATAACGGAACGGGTCGTACATTTATTGGCGAGAATCCTATTCTGCTTTCAAAGTCTTTTTGAATTATTAGCAGAGCCGTTTTAACTTTATTGATATTTTCATCTTCATCACTGATAGGCGTGCCAAAAATATACGAAAAGTTCTCTGCATCAAGAAGCATAGCGTTTCGTTTTTTAGTAAAGTTTTTTCTTCTTCCGTTTTTCAAGCTATTGGAGTATAAATCAATAATCTTGTTTATTACTTCAAGCAGTTGATACTTTTTTATGGTAGATAGACCATGCAAACGGTTGATATGCTTGAAATCGCGAGTGTCATATTTATAGTATGCTTCTCCCGTAAGTGATTCTTTTCTTGCCGCTCGACCGATCTCCTGAACATAATCACAAACATTTCCAGTAGGGGCAAAGTGAACTATAAGCTCAATGTCATTTATGTCTATTCCCATACCAAAAGCTTTGGTAGCAAGCATTACAAGCTTTTCTTTGTTGTAGAATTGTTCATAATTCTCCAACTTCTGATCCTTTGTCAGCGAGCCGTGATATTCTCCTACTTTTGACACCATGCCGACCGCTCTGAGATACTCATAGCACCTGTTGATCAATGCAACAGTAGGAAAATATATAAGTGTTTTCTTATTAGTAATCATTGATCTTTTTATTATGTTCTGTATCATCTCCAGTTTATCGAGTTCGTATTCATTTCTTCCGTTTTTTTGCTTTTGTTGTTTTTCTATTCTTATCTGAATGTCATTCCTTCTTATGTATCCAAGATATGTAATAGGTTCTATCATATGAAGGCTATTGATCGTTTCGGTGTACATATCTTCAATGCCGTGATATATAGCAGTAGCTGTAAAAGTTGCTATTACAAAAGCACGACCTTTCTTTTTCAGCTGATTTTTTCTTAAACTCTGGATGTGATCGCCGAGATACCAGTAATCTGGTCTGAATTGTTTTCCCCAAGTTGTTACAATATGCGCTTCGTCGACAACGATCATTCCGATAGTTCTATCCCCGATAAGCTGAACGACATCACTTCTGCTTAGGAGCGTCTCAGGGGAAAGGTAGAGTATATGACATTCTCCGGAAGCAACCTTTTCGGTAATCTCTTCTTTAATGATAGGCGAAATATCTGAATTGATAGTTTCAGCAGCTTTATAGTTTTTTAATTCAAGGTTCTTGACCTGATCATTCATTAATCCAATCAGCGGCGATATAACAATGGTAAGCAGATTGGACTTTTCTGCAAGGTAAATAGCCGGTATCTGAAACATGACAGATTTTCCGGCACCTGTCGGAGCTGTAACAAATATATCTCTATAACCATTTTCAGACGATTCACAATTTTCCACCTGTTCAACAATGTCAGAAATGATCTTTTCCTGAGATACCTTAATTACTGATTTTTCTCCCGACTCAAGTTTATTAATATCATATACAGGAAGCTCCCTGTAATCTAAATATCCCCAATACTTATTTAGTATATCAGTATATTCATCTCTGTGTTGAAAAGCAGAATCATTTTGTTCTGCTTGAACAATAAAAACATCAATAACACCTGACAGATAGTGAGCTGCCATTTTAATGTGATCTGTCAGCCTGTATTTGTCTCCGATATAGTTGCTTGTCCGGATCGTTATCTCTTTCTTGTCAGATGAAAGCTTGGTTATAAATCTGATATAGTCAGTTTCTTCAACAATATCCAAAAAAACATCTGAATGGTCAACACATATAATGGGATCACTTACTGTATCGAACAGATTCAGAATTTCAATTTTATCATTTTGGACTATTGTCTCGTCGCAGTACACACCAATAATTCCGTCCTGTGTTTTACACAAGCCGACAAATATAGAAACTATATCCTCTATATCACCAATATCTGAGTCATCGTTTTCTATATCTTCCGTTTCAGTAAAATGAGTTAGCAATCCCTTTTTGGTTTCTTTTGAACAGTTAAGCTCTAAAGGATACTGCTCCATAAACAAATTGTTGTTAATAACGTAAACTGTAGAATATTGCGATAAAATGAATTCGTTTAATAATAAGAATTCTTCATATGTACACACATTTCTGCTATTGGATAATTCAAAGAAGTACATCAACTTGTTTTTCAATATTTTATCAAGATCAATAATACCTGATATAGCGAATTGAGCTGGAATTCCTTTAAGAACGATTAGTGTTTTTTTATCTGTATTTATACTGTTTATTCTGTCCTCAAAGGCTTTTTTAAGTATTCTTTTCATTTTTTATTGCTCCGTCATAATAATCTATGATTTTATAACTTCTTGTCCGATGCCTTAATTTGCGCAAGGCTTTTGATTCTATTTGTCGAACTCTTTCTCGTGTAATGCCATAAATTTTACCTATTTCTTCGAGAGTAAATATTTTACCTTCAATAAAGCCATTTCTTAGCAGCAAGACCTTTTTTTCTTTTGGCGCTAAAGTTGATAAAACTTCCATTAATGCCTCAGAAAGTATAATATTTTCTACTTCTTCTTCAACAGAAAGAGCCTCATCGTCTTGAACAAATTCCTCAAGTTCCGTTACCTCTTCTTCGCCAACAGGTATATTGAGCGATGTACACTGCATATACTGCTGTCTGATTGAAAGCAGATATTTTATTTCTTCAACCGGTATTTGAAGTTCTTCGCTTATTGCAGACATTCTTTCTTCGTAGTTCATTTCCAAAGAATCAAAGGCTGCATCAAGTTTTGTTACTTTAGCGATTTTTTCTACAATATGAACCGGAAGATTTATTGTAAATCCAGTATCGACTGCTTCTCTTGTTATTGTTTGTTTTATCCAGTATGTTGCATAAGTGCTAAAAGCATTATCTTTTGTCAGATCAAATCTTTCGGCAGCGGCCAATAAACCAATGTATCCTGCCTGCTCTAAATCCTCAATATCCAAGTCACTGCCATAGTACCCATAATATGCCGCAGCGTATTTAGCTACAAGCCTTTGATTCTTAATACATATATCTTGCTTGGCCTGCATATTACCCTGCTGGATAAGCGCACATAATGTAGCATTTGATTGTGTAATCTTTTTGCTAATATTTAATAATTCAGAACTGCTTGAAGTATCTTTAAATATGTTTTCATCATACAAAACACTAAATTCGTCGGTTTCATCGTCGTCAGAAACAAGCGAATTATCAACATCGCTGATCACAGAAATGGCACCTAATGAATCGACAAGTTCAATGCCATAAGAGAACAGTTCTTCAACAATTTCATACTGTTGTTTCCTTGAATAATCTGAAAAAGCAATATCAAAACTATCATAAGTCATAAACCCGTTTTTGGAGTACGGTAATGCAATTTGATAATACTTATACCCTAAAGAATCATTTTCCGGTTCTTCATATTCATCAACTAATTCTATACCTTTACCGGAAAGTAGGGCAGTTACCTCATACTGCTCTTTGGGCGATAATATGTCGCTGAAAATATTTTCAAAATCATCGTAAGTTAACATGTTTTCTTTTAAATATGGCGCTACCATTGAAAGAACTATTTCTTCGTTCATACTATCGCCTCCCTTCAAGATGTTTTTTTTATTATATCACAAATTAACATAAATATCAATAGTTCAACGTCGATTTTTGATAATTTCGCACAAAATGGCTGTGAACGATATTTTTTCTATTATAAATGTATCACTAATTTACTAAACTTTCAAGACTTTTCTGATGAAGTGTTCCGATTTTGCATCAGCAAAATAAAAAATGCTGCCTAAAAGATAATAATTATGAAATAATGTAGCATCATTTATAATGAATTATGCCCGGCGTACAGCGCAAAAATTATCGGTTTTCTTCCCGGATCCGTCCATTTCAGATGTAGGTGTACCCGTAGGAACACTCACGCCCAAACTCAGAAATCACATTCGCGTGACACGTGACGGCGTGACAGACGTGACAAACCAATAGCGAAGCCGGCAGTCATAACAGGCTGCTAACTTCGCTGAATAAAGTCGAGCTATCTTTTTTCAACCGGGAACTCCCAAGCCTTTGTTACTTTCTGCGAAAGTAACGCAAAGGTACTTTTGACAGTGCGGCAAGCCTTCTATCAAAAGTACCCTTGCGCCAGCCGTTCCCTCTGGACTCCCTTAATTCCGCCTTGAAAAACTGGGGCGGCAGAAGAAGCGACTACCGCTGCATAAGAACGGACGGCAGGAGCCGTCACATCTGTCACGCTGTCACGTGTCACACCAATCTCAATATCGGTTATCGTTCCCGTGACCGTGACAAACAACCGGCTCCCGCCGGAAGCAGCAGGGGTGGTAATCTGCCACCTCCCCGTCACGTCTTTGTAGCATATAGCAAAACGCTTGCCTTCTTCGCCAGCTTCTTCTCGCGCTCCCGTGTGAACGCGCACAGCGCTTCTTCCGCGTCGCTCAAATCGAGTTTATCCTTGCCAACATCGCGTATCAGCCGGTCACGCTTGTCGCGTATCTCTTCCTTGTAATCGCCGAAAAGGTTGTGATATTCGATGTATCGCAGATCGTCGGCTCCGAGCGCGTCCTTGACCTTCTTGTCGTTGTTTTTCATATTGCTGATCGAGCGTTCGGTCTCGCGTTTGAGCGGATCACTCTCAACATTCAGCCGTGCCTTTTGGATATTCCCGACACGAGCGCCCTTGCTGCACTCCGGCGAGCAATACTTGACCTTGCCGTTGGAGCTTGCAAACATCTTCCCGCATATCTCGCAGCGCATGATTTTGATGTCATTTTTCTCACAGCCGAGGTGCAGATCACAGATGAAGTAATCAAGAGTATCACAGACCGTATATTGCTTATCCGCACATATAACCGCAGTCGCGGTGCTGTTCGGATTAGCAAGCGTACCCTCAATGGACACGAACGGCGAGGTTAGCGTTGTGAAAGTATTCATCAGCTCGGACTGCCACTTTTTTCGCTTCTTCTCGATGTTCAGCGGCAGCGTCAGACCGTTGATGATCGTCGTGAGGTTCTGCTTCCCGATGCCGAAATCGGTCTCTGCGTTCCCGAGATCGTCGAATACGCGTTCAACGATGTATTGCAGGAACACATTCTCATTCATTTGCAGCGCTTCAAGCGGCTCCATAACTGCCTTGCGTTCTTTTTTACCAACAGTCAGGACTTTGCACAAGTTCTCAACTCCGGTTTTCAGTGCTTCATAGTTTGTGGAAAACTCGTACATCTGCCGTACAATGTCCGAGATCTTGTAGTCATTAAACTCGCGCACCTTGGTGTCCTTTGAGATACCGATGTGCGCTTTTCCTTTTCTGTACTCGAAAAAATATCCGAAATAAACCATAATTCGCTCCAAAAATCAATCTGTAAAACCGTAATTCTTAAAATAATATGTTGTACGGTTATTCATATTATAGACTGTTTATGCGGATTTGTCAAGTCTGTAAAACCTGTTTGATATTTGAAACTGTAATCTCTTCAGGTTCGAGAGCATTTATGCGATAATAGCAGTGTAAGGAGCCGAAGGGCTCACGGAAAATAGACAGAAACAGGAGGCAATTATGAGAAGAATTATAACCATCAAGCAGGCAGCACAGCTTATCGAGGGGCTCACGGAGTACAGGATCCGGCAGGATGTGTCGCATTTGCTTTGTAAACTGGGCAAATGCACCGGACAGCTCCGGAGCTTCAAGGCAGGCAACAAGTACCTCATAGCCGAGGAGGACTTGTACGAAACAGTATTCGGCAGGACAGTCAAGGAGGAACAGAGATGACAGAAAGAGAAACCTACACATCGGCAGAGATAGCGCTTCTGCCGAGAAAGGACGGGGGAGCAGATCCCCCGCCCGGCAACAGCGCCCCGATACAGCTTTCAACGGTATCTATGAATGACCTTTACGAGAATGTGTATATGAAAAGCCCTCCGCTCATTGACGGGCTTCTGTACACGGGAGTTTACCTGTTTGTGGGCGCTCCGAAGCTGGGCAAGAGCTTCTTTATGGCGCAGCTTGCCTACCACATCAGCACCGGAAAGCCCTTGTGGGATTATCCCGTCCGTCAGAGTACGGTACTGTACCTTGCATTGGAGGACGACCACAGGCGTTTGCAGGAACGGCTTTACAGAATGTTCGGGACGGAGTGCGCGGATAACCTTTACTTCGCGGTAAGCTCAAACTCGCTTGACAACGGGCTTAACGAACAGTTGACGGGTTTTATCAAGACTCACGGCGACACCCGCCTTATCATCATAGACACCTTGCAGAAGATACGAGACGCAGGCGGCGACAATTACAGCTACGCCAACGATTATGAGGTAATAGCGCATCTCAAACAGTTTGCGGACAAGTTCGGAGTATGCTTAATAATAGTACACCACACCCGCAAGCAGCGTTCAGAGGACAAGTTCGATATGATCTCCGGCACGAACGGTCTGCTCGGTGCAGCGGACGGAGCGTTCCTGCTCACTAAAGAGAGCCGCACTGCCAACACCGCGACCCTTGAAGTCTCCGGCAGAGATCAGCAGGA
>JAGAWN010000234.1 GCA_017941355.1 Ruminiclostridium sp.
TACAGCTTGCGTTCGATGTCCTCACGGACTATCTCGTAATGCTGAAAGACTTCCGCGCCGTGTATGCTCCGCTTGATGAAAGCGAGAGCCTTGACCCGAGATTTGTCGAGAGTTTGCAGCAGCTTGACTACGCTGAATACTTGTGGGATATGCTGTTCGACCTCACAGACGATGAGCGAGCGGCGTTCATCACAGAGAACGCAGGACAGTTCAGATGCTATTATGACAGATTAAAGCAATTTGGCAGAATACGACCGAAATTACAAAGGGGGTACACTATGCGTACCCCCTTGAAAGAAAGGACAGCGTAATGGGCATAAAGACAAAAGGCAGATGTATTTGGTACAACGGAAAAGATGTGTATGAAGTATCGTTTTGTAACGAGTTCCTTGAAGAACATCCGATGAAATTCGTTGACGGGAAGTTCTACAATACCGACGGCGCGGTAGATATTCAGACTGTGCGGAAGATGATCTCGGACAAGCTGCTTGCAGAACAGGTGCAGAAAGATTTCGCAAAGCGGGTCAATGCACTTACCGGAGCATTGCAGAGCATTTGCTACGCTCCGGATTTTGAGGGCAATGAAAACGAAATTCACCTGCTCAATGGTGTGCTTACGACGGATATGGAGTTCAGACCGGACGAACGGAAGATATGCCGTAACAGGCTGAATGTTTGCTACAACCCCACAGCACCGGAACCGGAGTGCAGGCTCGCATTTCTGAACGACTTGCTTGAACCGGAAGATATCAAGACCTTGCGGGAGTATATGGGGTACTGTCTCATTCACTCCACCAAAGCGCAGGCAATGTTGTTCATCACCGGAAACGGCGGTGAGGGCAAGTCGCGCATCGGAGTTGTGATGTACAAATTGTTCGGCGAAGCTGCGTATTTCGGCAGCATTACCGACCTTGCAGGCGACAAATTTCTGAAAGCAAACCTTGTCGGCAAAATGGTTCTGATCGACGATGATATGAACCTTGAAGGTCTGAAAGACACGAGCTTTCTGAAATCTTTGTAATATTCTATCTCCTTGTCATCTGTGCTGATGTCGAAACGGACAAGCATATTTCTGATATAATTTGTAATGTCATAATTGGAAACCGGGATTGTGAACGGGAGCTGAATTATCTTATCAAAAAAGCTGCGTCCCTTTTCTTCATCAACATTATTACCAAACTTCTGACGTATGCCGAGAGTTACTATCTCGCAATCTACCGCCAGAACAAATACAACATTTTTGCAGTCAAGGAACAGTTTCAGCACTTCAAGAAGCTCGACTGCTCTGAGTGGCTGCAGCCTGTCAAGATCATCAATGAAGATAACGATCCTGCTTTTCCCTGCCTTTTTCATCTTCTCATTTATCGAATTCTGAAATTCTTTTTTAAGTTTTTCTATCTCCTCAACGTAATTAAAGCTGTTATCGCTGAACACCTTCCCGACTATTTCAGCCGCTTCCCCACCGATAGCTGAGTCAGTCAGTATTTTCACCGCTTTCTTTCCAAATCCCAGTACGCCCTGAGTAAATCTGTTAATCTTATCCTTTCCACAGCCAAGCTCATTCAAAAGGACATTTATCATAGAAAAGACAAGGGTATCCCCCATATCGAACTGCGAAAACTACCATGTGTTGAACCATATAGGACAAACAGTTTTTTTCATAGTTTCACGCATCATATTCATCATGCTGGTTTTACCGCTGCCCCAATCACCTTGTATAGAAATCGTCATAGGTGTATCACACTTTTCTATAAAAGTACAGAGAGCACGAACATACTTATCAATTTTAAACAGATCGTTTGAAATGTCAGCAACCGGTATATCGGAATACCCTTTTTCTTTTATATTTTTAAGCATTTTCTTTTTCCCTTCTTTCGGCAATCAAAGCCTGCTGATAAATATTAACTAATCCATAATAGTTCATAAGGTCGTCCCAATGGTTGGCAGGGTGATAATAGTCAAGGAAAAGCCGCCGTTTTCCTGCAACATCAAGCCAATAAAAGAAATTGTCACATACTTTATCTCCCTTAAGTGGCTGCATACCAAATACTTCCGTTATCAGAGTATGGAACGTCGAGCCAAAAACAATAATGTCCGGATCAATAAGCTCAAATTCTTTCATCAACTCTTGTCTGTCGGCTTGCGCATAAGCTGAGACCTCAGTCATATCAGATGAGCTGTCACCGTTACTCTTTTTCAGATTGATGACTGCAATCTGATCAAGAGACCTGATTCGCTGTTCTTCAGGAAGATCAAGAATATAAGGGCATATCGTCTTACTGTCAGTATTCTGCAAACCATATGTCCATTTAGCTATTCGCTTCCAGATACTGATCGTCGGATGCTGATCACGAAGCCATTCTGCCAGATCCCATTCCTGATTCTCGCCATACGCTTCCTTCAGAACGAAAAGTATTTTTTTATTATCACCATCGCCCCACTGTATCATGTTGACTATTCCATCGCTTATAAAACCGTTTTTCTGATGATCAATAATTATCATTACCTTATCATCGTATTTGATTTCCTGAGGCGATTTGCTTTTCCAGAATCTGAAAAGTTCATCGAACGAATCACAAGCTATTAAATTATGGTAATATGTATCTGTTTCCATAGATCTTCTCCTTATTTATGCTTCCGTTTGTTTCCGCTCAGTCTTCCCATTATATAAGCTATGATAAATATTATCAATATCGCACATCCCAACGGTAAAACTGCCTGAGCAATCATTGCCATTATGGTGTGTATTTTACTTGCATGTATGTTATGTGCCTGTCTCCAGCAGCAAATAAATCCTGTAATATATGAGATGATCCCGCCGAATACTGCAATTGAAAACCATACACCCATATCGGTATTTGAATAAGTCAATACTGCCGCAACAATACATACCGTTTGAATAATCAAAGAGACATAATTGACCCCGGATTCAAAATAGTAGCTTTCATAAATCTTGTCAAAAGTAAAGCCGATTGCAAAAGCAATTACTGATATGATCAATAATACTATGATAAGATCCATTTATTGTTATCACCCCGACTTTGTATATTTTCGATTAGTATGTATAATTCTCATATAGCGTTATAGCCGGAATTCTCAAGTAATTGGTCTGATAATAATTGTAAAAATGTTTGCCAAACCCGTAATCTCCTGTTTCGGATTTGCACCACTTCACCTGCTTGCTAACACGAGAATTATTCAAAGAATGCACCACTATTTTTGACACTTATTTTTCGATTGACCGATTTCCCGCGGGCAACTGCACGCAGCTTTTCCGATGTCCGACCATTCTCCGGTGGCGAGGTGCTGTTCAGGCTTCCGGCAGGGTAGCGGGGCTGACGGACATCTGAACGCTGGGTATCGGAGTATGGGGTAACGGGGAATGGGTTTATATGCTCGCGTCCGTGAAAGTAGGACTGCGGCTCTTGGGAATAATTGCGGTTGACATAGATAAAACTCCTTTGACAGTAAATGTATCTGACTAACTGATATGTTATAATGGCGGGTTAAGCGCTCCGGTGGCGAGGTACTGTTCAGATTTTCGACAGGGTGGCAGGATTAGAGAAAATTCGTTCGTAAACTTCCAGTGCAAGGGTAACGGAAAACAGAATTATTGATTTGCGCAGCGCTGGGACGGACTGCGGCACTTTGGAAATATGGACTTGATTTTCATAGGCTTTGCTCTCCTTAAAACGTGTTTTTTGGAAACAGATGTGTAGGCTCAATTAACCTACATCTCGGAATACTGTCGCGACTGGTCGTATCATAGGTTAAGTGATAATTCGTGCCGGAACCATATCAGCTTTAACGTTGGGGTAAGGCTTTCAGAATTTCCCCTTCCATAATTATTGGGGTTTAGAAAGCACTTTTGGCAACCGTTTTGTTCAAATTCGTGATAACAGTCGAAACAAAAATATTACACAAGCTTGGCATTGTTTAATATGACGGAGCGGCAAAAACGAAATGCGCCGCAAGCATACTCTTATCCTTACTTCGGCCTAATTCTCACTTGCCTTTTATCGCGGCATCGTGCCGCGTTTTGGGCAAGTGGTCAATGCCTCCTGCATTGAGCCCCACATCGCAGTCGGCAAGCCTGTCAAGGGGGAGGCTTCAAAAATTTTTCGCCCCGATAATAAAGCGAAAAAATTTTGGAGTACCCTTGACAGGTGCAGGCGAGCTGCGATACAATGGGCAAGCCGAAGTGAGAGAAGTTCCCGGATCAGGCAGGGGTATGACCTCTACTAAAAAAGTATATCACTTTGAACCGACCTGTGCCGTATATGCCATAAATAAAATTTTTTTCTTTTTTGGGCATTCGCGTTCGATATATAGAATGAGGCAAAAACTCCTTGACACCGCGCGTTATAGGTGATATAATAATAGTGGATAAGGAAGTGATGCCAATGGAAATAAAGCACGAGGATCTGATCGGAACGTATGAGCAGAAACAAGCGATAGCCGAACAGTTCAACCTTATGGACGATGAGCTGTTTGCTGTAGTAATGAAGGACAAAGCAGCCTGTGGGTATTTCCTGTCGGTGCTTCTCGGCAAGCCGATAAAGGTGTTGGAAGTGAGAACGCAGTACACTATCAGAAATCTTCCGTCACATTCTGTTATGCTTGACGCTCTTGTTCAGGACGCGGAAGGCTCGATCATTGAAGTCGAAGTACAGAAGCCCGACAATGACTACCACCCAAAGCGGGTAAGGTACTATCAGGCAGCAGTTGACTGGTCGCTTCTTGAAAAAGGCAGTAAGTATCAGGACTTACCGGAATTATATCTGCTTTTTATAACAAGGTTTGATGTGTTTGGCAAAGGAAAGATAAAATACAGTGTAAACCGTGTGATCGAAGAGACCGGAGATGTTGCTGATAATGGTGTTCGTGAGATTTATTTCAGCACTTGTGTCAAAGAGGACTCGCAGCTTGGCGAGCTCTTGCAATATATGAATAACAGCAATGCCGATGATATGCGCTTTGGGCCGCTGTCTGAAGCCGTTAAATTCCGTAAGAGAACTAAGGAAGGGGTTGAGAGTATGAGTGAAGCGGTAAGAAAGTATGCGGCAGAGCAGTCTATGATCGCAGTTATAATGTCTAAGGTAGCTACTATTAAGAAAATGCTCGCGAGGAACATTCCTTTGGGTGATGCGCTTGAAATGACAGAACTCGACCAGCAGACTTATGAGAAGTATTCAAACATGGACACCTCGCAGGTTACAGAATGACAACACACTTTACGACAGGCTGTGCAGCATAACGCTGCACGGCTTTTCTTTTTCTCAGAAAAGTTACCATCATCAGCGTCATCAGCCACCGGCACTGAAACGGGGCGGGTGATAGCGGAAGTATCAAGTACCTTGATATCCGGTACTGAATTCCGGCTGACCGGTATAACCCCGTCGCTTTTATTATACCAACTTTTCGACCTGAACCGTATGACCTTTTTTGACCAATTATTTGACCAAATTGCCATTCACATTTCCCATTGTAAAAAAATAAACCGCCGTAGAAAACAAAAATAGCCGAACAAAGAACAGTCCAGACTCTCGAAGTTTTCTTTGTGTGCGTGCGTCGTGTACGCTTATGGAAAACTTCTTCAGGACATCGTGTCCTGTGTGTTTTCTTGACGTTCAATGTTTGGCTATCAGGTATTCTGATAACGCTGTTGCTGTTACCAATAAACTATATTATATATCGCTTGTTATCGTCATTACAGTCACCAACAAAAAACACGATATTCGATAATACCGTGTTATTGCTATCAACTAATTCTATTCAATTATCACCGCAAATCTGTACACATAATCCTTCGGGTCTATCTGCATACCTCTGTACGGCGCAACTATGCCGAGTGTTCGTGTGTTTCCAGCTATCTTATGACCGCGGACTTTTGCTTCAGCAAGAAGTTTAATCATATTTTCGGTCATTATTCTCAGCTTGTCGTGGTTTCCGTAATATAGGAGCGACAGTGCCTGACCGCCGGGGACGATTTCAACGCATGAGGTGTCGGCTCCGTTGGGAATAACAGGGTCTAAGGCATTATTCTGAAAATTTTTTGATAAATTGCAGCATCATATCCGCTTTATCCGGCGGTAAAGTTCTGAGCAATTTCATAAATTCCTGCTCTTGCGGTGTAAGACAGAACAAGCTATCATCTTCCGCAAAGAACTCAGAGAGCGACACGCCGAGTGGCTCCAGCAAACGGCTCAATGTGTCGATATTAGGCACTTTAGAGCCATTCTCAATATTCCCTATATGCGTATGAGAAATTCCGGTTATTTCTGCCATACGGTATTTTGTAAAGCCTTTCTCAGTCCGCAGTTTCATCAACCGAGCTCCTACGTCCATAGTCATCACCCCGTTGCTTATAATTATACTACATTAGTTTCACAAAAATAAGCAAATATAGTTCCATAAAGTGCTTGACAATATGATATTTTAGGAGTATAATATCTATATTATACAATTTTATTGCAAAAAAAGAAGCCGCAGAGACTTTATAAACTGCGGTTTGATAAATAAGTTAATATCGAGGTAAGCTGCACGGATCATTTGTTCTGTGTTCCGAGCAGGAGCTTCTTTATTGCGGTGTACTTTCTTGCAGGGACAGGTATGACCGAATCGTCTGACATTGTAATGCTGAAACGCTGTACAGATACCACTTCGCAGGGATTTATGAGGTATCCGGAATGCGCCCTTATGAGCTTTCCTTCCGACTGCTTTTCGATCTCAGAAACGGAATCCTTTATATCAAGGGCTTTATCCCTCAGATGTATGATACTGTGCAGCTCCGGCTGCGATTCTACCCAAAGTATCGAGCTTACAGCAAGCAAATAGAACGCGTTGTTCATGCCCCTGACACTTATACGGTATTCGGACTGCGGCTCCTGATGCTGTTTATAGACCTCGTTAAAATGAGTCGGATAGATAAAGTCGTCAGAGTGCTGCTCGCCCGGATTGGATATATGCACCATAAAGACCTTTGATATACGCTTACGATGGTCATTCTCATCGGTCACGGTGCAGTCTCCCCAGCTGAACTGTATCCTCTGGAACAGCGGGATAACGTCGCCGTTCGGGTAGTAGGTCGTCACCACATACATCAGCATA
>JAGAWN010000235.1 GCA_017941355.1 Ruminiclostridium sp.
ATTAAGCTGTTCCTCTGAGAAGCCTGCCTTGATCAATTTATTTAAAAGATCAGCGCGCTCCTCTTTGCGCCCAACTTTAAGTCCTTCTTCATATTCTTTTTTTGCTTTAGCTTTATTATACGCTTCTCTTAAAGCATCTTCGTCAAAAAGTTCGTCTAACATAGTGATGACCTCCTTTTCGCGTGTTTGCAGGTATGCGGAAAGGTAACCTTTCTCTCTGCATACCCGGATCGTTTCTTTTGCACATTCGATACTGTTGCCGTGTAGCTTTCTCTGTTCGTTAAAAATTTTGCAGAAACCGATGTACTGCCCGTAAATAGTGTCATCGACTTTATCCAGCACCTTCACTTTTAAGTCTATGGGAGCCGAGCCGCCGAAATAGGTATCATTCAGCGATATTGTGTCGGGCATTTCTTTATCGCCGCTGTAAACAACGTATAACTCCGGCTTCGGAAGCTCTACAAGCTCCTCAGATAGCTCACTCTGAACGGTATCTTTCAAATAGCGCCGGTATGTTTCCGACAGATAAAACAGCATACGCAGCGTTATGTTATTGTTCCAGATACTTTGAGCTTCGAGCAGCAGGACAAATCTGTTCTTTACCGTAAATCCGAGGTCGTTATACAGAGTATTCACAAGCACAGACTTTATTGTCTGAACATTTATATCGGCTTCGGTAACATCGGTATCCTCGGGGTGCAATTCTTTATAAAGCCGCAGGACATATTCTGTATTTGTGAATAAATCGACAAAAACGCTGTCCTTTGAACGTCGCTTTGTAGTCTCGTTGGGCATTGTCCCCACCTCCCCGTATCTTGTGATAATATTATACCACAGAAGATACAGGATTGTCAATGTTTTTTGTACCGGGACGACAAAATGCTGGTATGTATTACAGCTTCGGCTTCTTTTTGTCGTGGTCAGCGAGTGTACTCCCTTGTTTTGACGAAATCTGTTCTTGTGCAGAAACGCTTTCTTGTGAACGGTTCCTCTCCATTAGCTTACTGATATAGTCTCCCTTAGAAATATCGTTATAGGTATCCCTAATCTCTTGGTAAGCCTTTTTCAGATTATGACAGCCTTCAAGCTCAATCTTGAGGGCTGATGTTTTTTCGGTGAGTTCCCGGTTCTCAGTAGCAAGGCGGTCAATATCGGACATGTCCCGAATGCCATGACGAGAAAGCGTCTGCTTGATGATTTGCAGGCGCATTTTTTCTGACAGAGAGAGCTTGTCCCTGCCCGATAAGTCATCATAGAGTTCAATCTGTTGCAGCAGCTTGTCAAGTTCAGAGTGACGGGCGTTGAGCGCGTTAAATTCCTCGGTCAGCCTTCTGATCTTCTCGTCCGTTTCTTCGGATATGGCTTCAAGCTCACCGATGGAATGAATATTCATACGGTTAATAAGGGCGAGCTGCGCACCAATCTGGAATACATTGCGGTCGTTATTAGGCAGGTATGGCAGCTTTTCATCACGTTTCAGCTCCGGCTTTTTACCGTCAACTATACGCTTGGCAAGCTGGGTAATAATTCCGGCAAAGCAGATAGTTAAAACTTGCCCCTTGTTGTAAGAATCCTCGCGGCAAGCGTTACCGAGATCGTCTTTCCAGAGAATACGAGAATTTATACTGTCTATGGTATATTCATCGCCTATTGTGCTCAGGCGCGTAAACCTCTGCTGCCCCGGCGCGCGGATAGCAGTATGTGTGCCATACTTTATTGTGTACCCCTTTTCTTCGAGAGTGGCAGCAAGCTCGTCAAAGTTTTTCGATGACAGCACAAGTGTGTCGATCTCGCGGCGTATCTGTTCTTTCCATGACGTACCCTTGCGGCGTGCGTCCCATTCCTTGTAAGTCATACCCAGATGTTTGTTATTCATAATCGGTTGAATACCAAAAGCAAGGCATACCCTGTCGGAGTGCTCTCGCACTTCCGATAGGGTCTTTTTGTTGCTGTTAAATTTCTGCCCGTCGATACCATATACGTTCAGCAGAATATGAGAATGTATATGAGCTTTGTCGGTATGAGTCGCTACAACTACCTGACAATTATCCCCGAACGCTTTGCGAACAAGTGATAATGCCATGCGGTGGGCAAGCTCCGGCGTAACATTATCGTCCGGAGAAAACGACTGAACATAATGCAGCATTTTTACGCGAGCCTTGCCCTGCTTAGGTAAAGGTTCTTCATACTTGTGGTGGGTATAATTCTCGTAGATATACTTCATATTCAGATATGCATCCTCTGCATTGGTGAAGCAGTTGAGAGAGTTGCAGAAAAACATACCCTCGGTTTTTTCGGGGTTTAGTATATATTGTATTCTTTGCTTCATCCCTGTGTGGATAGCTTTGCACTTAACATACGGCATAGGCTCTCGTACTCCTTTCGCATTTTCTCGTAGTCGGCAGCATAGATGCTGTTGATCTCGTTTGCTTTCTTGGCAAGCTGGTTTATGTTGCCGCCGATTTTTTTCAGCGCACCGATCATCACGGCATTGCTCTCTCCGGATTTGTCAACCGTTATCTTGTCGGTCAGGGTAGCTTGTTTTATGTATTCGGTCGTTGAGATCTTAAACTTGGCAGCCCACTGTTCAATAAGCTCCCATTCATCAAGCTCAAATACTATCTCCTTGCGTTTTACCTGTTTGTATTTTCTCATGTCATTGTCCTCCTTACAACATTTTCGCGGTTCTAGGTGCAACCTAAAAAATGAGGGTCGAGTAGTTTACGGCGGCGAGAACCGTAATAATTTTAGTGGGGGTGACCACAAAAATTCAGAAAGTGTACGTACACTTTCTATGCTTGCAAAAGCGTCTTTTTTTAGCCGGTGTACGGATACCGGCGATTTTACATTTTAGGTTGACCTTGTTTATTTTTTC
>JAGAWN010000236.1 GCA_017941355.1 Ruminiclostridium sp.
CGCTTTCGGGTCTATCATCAGAAATCGCACTTCGTCCGGCGTTGAGCGGAACAGGATACTCATTATGATAGAGTTCACGCACACAGACTTACCGGAACCCGTAGTACCGGCAATGAGGATATGCGGCATCTTCGCAATGTCCGCAATGACGATATCGCCGGAAATGCTCTTGCCGAGAACTGCTCCCAGCTTGCTCTTTGTCTCGCGGAACTCTTTTGTATCGACCATTTCGCGGAACGGCACGCTCTCGACAGTCTTGTTCGGAACTTCTATACCCACCGCAGCCTTGTTCGGGATAGGCGCTTCGATGCGCACGCCGGCGGTGGCAAGATTCAGCGCGATATCATCTACAAGTCCGGTTATCTTGGATATCTTCACACCGGGTGCGGGCTGGAGTTCATATCGAGTAACGGAGGGACCTCTCGCCGCTTCGAGGAACCTTGTCTCTACTCCGAAGCTCTTGAGGGTGTTTACAAGCGTTACGGCGTTATGCTGTATCTCGGCGTTTATGTCCGCGTCGGAGCGGTCGTGAACAACATCGTTCAGCAGCTCCAGCGGCGGGAGAGTGTACTGCTCATTGTCGGCGATTATCTCGCTTACATGGCGCTGACCGTTCTCGTCCTCGTTTATGACGGTGCCGAGCACGCGGGCATTGTCCTCCGCGGCTGCTGCACGTTCCGCCTGTTCACGGGTGAAATCCTTTATCGCTTCAACAATGTCGGTTTCCCGCTTTTCAACGGGCGTTTCGGGCTGCTTCGGCGGCTGTCCGGGTATATCGAACGGGAACTCGTCATCATCGTCGGCAGCTGCCGTTACCTCTGTTCCGGCAGTTTCTGCGTTATCGGGAGCCTGCGTATCGGCTGTATTCAATGCCGATGAAGTCTCACCGCCGGCATTTCCGGCATCCACAGGCACTTCCGGAACACCGGAAGTCTCAGCTCCCGCGCTTATCGCCGCGAATGCGGCAGCTTCGGCAGCCGCAGCCGCCTTTTCGGGATCTATCAGACTTTCGTGTTTTACTACAGGGTTGAGATGCTTTTCAACAGGTTCGTCGCTGTCACTGCCGTCCGCAAACTTCGGAGCATCGGGTCTGTAAGGCTCGGAGGGGGTATCGTCTGTCGGGAATGCCGGGCGCTCAGACAGCCCGCCTCTGTTCTCGTATTTGACATTGAGATAATCCCGCAGGTCTTTCTGGAACTCGGCGCTGTCTTTCTTCTGCTCCGCAACCGGATCCTTGACCTCGCGCTCTTTCTGCGCGGCTTCCTTTTTGTCAGCCTCGGTGACTTCCTGCTGCGCGGAGGTGGTAACTCCGGCTATTGAAGCGAACTTGCTGCGGCGCTTTTCCTCTGCGGACTGCTCACGGACATTGCGGCGGTATTCGCGCTCTGCGTTTCTCCGCTCGCGTTCTTCCATGCGCTGTGCGCGCCGCTCGGCTTCGAGCTGTTCAAGTTCGGGACGTATGTACTCCCGCTCCTCTATCACGCGCTCATGGTGTTCCCTGATCTTGGCGGCAGGCTTGCGGAACATATTGAACAGATCCGCAAGCGACTTGTCGGTAATTATCATCACCGCAACGAACGCGACAAGTATAAGGATTATGATAGCCCCCACCTGTCCGAACAGCAGCAGCGGCGCGCCGAGAACCAGTCCCGCGGCTCCTCCGCCGCTAAGACCCTTGCCCTGTTCGTAAACGTAGGCTATCGTATCTCCCGGAGTTGCGCCCTCCGCGCCGGGCTTTCCCACCGAGCCGACGAAGAAAACCTGAGCCGATGCACAAAGCAGCAGTATCAGCAGCAAAAGCTGGAACATACGCTTTGCCACGGTCTTTTTGGTCATATCCGCCGAGATCATCACGGCTATGTAGATAAGCACCGGTCCCACGAGGAACGATGTTATCCCGAATACACCGAAAAGGAACCCGTGCAGCGAGTCCCATGCCGACGGCTTTTCCGCAGCCGCGTCTCCTATGCAGGCGAGTGCAAGCACAAGCAAGCCGAGCGCAAACATCACTACCGATATGGTGTGTCTGCGCTTTGCGTTTGCGGCAAGCAGCTCAGCCTTTCTTTTCTCAAGCCCCGCCGACTGCTTTTTAGCCGGCGCGCTCTTTTTCCTTTCCGCCATTTTATGACTTCCTTACCTAAATATGTTTACATTCCGAAGAACAGATGTGTTCCGGTCACATTCTCGTAAATGCCGATACCTATGCAGGCAAGTCCGAGAAGCAGCGTATATACGCCGAATATCTTGAATTTGTCGTTCTTTATTATGACCTGCACCAGCTTTATCGCAAGCAGTCCCACCACTGCCGATACCGCCGCTCCTATCAGCATAGGCACAGCGTCGATCTCTATGCCGGCGCCGATAACGTCTTTCGCTTCCAGCACAGCGGAGCCGAGAATAGCCGGGATACCGAGAATGAACGAGAACGCCACGGCAGTCTCCCTCGCAAGCCCGCAGAACAGACCCGCCGACACCGTGCTTCCGGAGCGGCTCACTCCGGGGAACAGTGCCACGACCTGAAACAGTCCCACTGTAACCGCGTCCTTGACCTTTATGTCCTTGCCGGTCTTGTGACCCTTGACGCAGGCATCGGAGAGGAACAGCACGATCGACGTGAAGATGAAAGCGCAGCCCTCAAAGATGATGTCGCTGTCCTCCTGCACCGATGTGAACCAGTCCTTTATCAGCGCGAACGGAACGAGAATGAGGGTAGCGAGGATCACCATGACCATCATTCGCCTGTCATCGTTCATTTCCGACCATCTGAACCTGCCGGTGAAGATGTCGCGTACCGAAAGGAAAAACTCCTTTATCATGCCCCATATCCGTTTCCGGAATGCGATCAGCACCGCCACCAGAGTACCGAGATGCAGCACCACTGACAGCACTATCCCGCCGTCATCGACATTCATAAAATGCCGCGCAACGGAGAGATGTCCCGAACTTGACACAGGCAGGAATTCGGTAAGCCCCTGAATTACCGCCTGTATTATAACTGTAACGATGTTATCCATTATGTATATCTCCTGATTCGTGCAGCTCACCGGGGAGCTGCTTCACTGTTATTGAAATGCGCGTCCGGGCAGTACCGCTTGTCAAGGTAAAGCCGAGGATCCGTAGAGATCAGCCGGGTCACGGTGTTCCCGTCGAGTTCGAGCAGACCGCCGTTTATGCGCCTGTAGATGTGACGACGGGGCTGCACGTCCGTACTGTTAAAGAATATGTCCGACGGACTTACAATAGAATGAAGTATCACGATTTTTCCGCCTCCTCAGCCGTGCGTTTGCGTTCCTCGATGAGGGAATACAGGCATTTTATCGCGTCGGAAAGCCCGCCGAGACAGTCGATAAGACCCGATCTCACGGCAGTCTCTCCGTCAACGACGGAACCGACGTCCATGACCAGCTCGTCTTTTTTCATCATGAATTCCCGGAACTGCTCCGCTGAAATGCGGCTGTTCCGGGTAACGAAGTTGGTTATGCGTTCCTGCATTCTGTCGAAGTACGAAAGGGTCTGCGGTATCCCAAGCACCAGTCCGTTCATGCGGACAGGGTGGATCGTCATTGTAGCGGTGGGGACGATGAAGCTTTTCTTTGCCGAAACCGCCAGCGGTACGCCTATCGAGTGACCGCCGCCCACAACGATCGAGACAGTGGGAGTCTCCATACCCGCGATAAGCTCCGCTATAGCAAGACCGGCTTCCACGTCGCCGCCGACTGTGTTCAGGATTATCAACAGTCCCTCTATGGTCTTGTCCTGCTCGACTGCAACCAGCGCGGGGATTATATGCTCGTATTTTGTGGTCTTGTTCTGGGGCGGGAGAATGTAGTGTCCCTCTATCTCCCCGATAACGGTAAGACAGTGGATCAGATGATCGGCGTTGCGGACAGCGATAAACCCGTCGTCCGGAAGCTCCTCGTTCTCATTCACATTTTCGTTTTCGTCATTCATGGCATCTCACCTCGGATTTATTATCCGACGATGATGCGCAAATATACAGTTTATTATATCACAAAACACTGTAAAATGCAACAATTTTTGTGAGATAGTCCGAAATTTTGAAAATATCATTGATTTGTGGGGCATTTTGTGATATAATTTCTTTTATATAGCACAAAAATGAATGTAGAGCAACGGAAAACAGGAGATGAAACAATGCCTATCAATATACCGAGCAATCTGCCGGCGTACCAGACACTGATCGATGAAAACATATTTGTAATGCCGAGTGAAAAGGCATTAAAACAGGACATAAGACCTCTTCGTGCCGCGATATTCAACCTTATGCCCAAAAAGATCGAGACAGAAACGCAGCTTCTGCGGCTGATGAGCAACACACCGATACAGGTCGATATCACACTGCTGCGGACAGACACGCACATTTCACGGCATACTGCCGCCGAACACCTCGCTACTTTCTACAAGACGTTCGATGAGATCAGGAACGAGTATTTTGACGCTCTTATCATAACAGGCGCACCTGTCGAAAAATATGAGTTCGAGGATGTTACCTACTGGGACGAGCTTTGCAGCATCATGGAGTGGTCAAAGTCACACGCGTTTTCCTGCGTGCATATCTGCTGGGGCGCGTTTGCGGGACTTTACTATCACTACGGGATCCATAAGACCAATCTTGACAGCAAGATGTTCGGGGTATTCCCGCATAAGCTGACTGTCGAGAATCACCCGCTGTTCAAGGGATTTGACGATGTTTTCTACGTTCCGCACTCCCGCCATTCCGAGGTGAGCATAGAAGATATCGTAAAACACCCGAAGCTCCGGCTCCTTGCGTACTCCGACATCGCGGGAATGTACGCTGCCTGCGATGTGACAGGCAGACAGATATTCATTACCGGTCACGGCGAATATGAGCGCGACACTCTCAAAAACGAGTATCTGCGCGATCTGAACAAGGGCATGACAGATGTGGGACTGCCGTACGGCTACTTCCCGGACGACGATCCGGAAAAGACTCCGCCGTATGTATGGCGCGCTTCCGCAAGTCTTATGTATTCAAACTGGCTGAACTTCTGTGTTTATCAGGAGACCCCGTTTGACATCACGCAGATCCCGCCGCTGGTCATATAGCAGCGGCTTATCAGCGGTTCTGCCGCACATATCAGAACAAAACGAAACAGCGGACTCGTCAGGACGAGTCCGCTGTTTAAGCATTTCCCTGTTATTATTCCTTTACTACCGCTATCTTGATGTCACCGAACGAGAAACTCAGCGTTACCGCTATTCCGTTCTCCGGTATGTTCATCATCAGATTCTCCTCCGACTCCTGCGGTGACAGTTCAAGTTCAACGCCCGTGTCGTTCGACGCGTTTACCGCAAACAGTCCGTTCTGCAGATTCAGCAGTTCGCCCACGCACGCTTTCGTGTAGCCGTCGATCTCGGAAAGATCCTCGCCTGCATATCTCGCCGCTATTCCTATAAAGCCGCGTTCCGTGCCGCCGAGTACAACGGTTGCGTTTATGGGACCTCTTATGTTCTGCTTGCTGGCATAGTTCATCGAGACGGTAACGTTCCGTGATACTCCCGAAAACGAGAAATCATCGCCCAGGAAGCGTATCAGATTGCGGATAAACAACAGTATGTACTCGGCATAGAAGTCGCTGTCCGGCAGACTGTCGATACCGAGGATCTGTATCATCTCGTTCTCCATGCGCTCTTCTTCGGTCTCGCCGTCTATCAGCGAAAACCTATGCTTGTAGTCTTTCAGGGAATCCTCAAACTGCTTGTTCGTAATAAACCCGAAATCTATCAGAGCCTGTCCGAGTACGAGATTCGCGTTGGTCTGCTTAGCCAGCAGTTCGCGCACCTGTTCATCGGTAAGGAATCCTTTTTCCACCGCTATGTCACCGAAGCGCTTGTCCATGGTGTGCTGAAGCTCATGGACTTCCTCCACCTGCTCCGCCGTCATATAACCTGCATCTATCGCCGCGGCACCGAGTTTCGCCTTGATACGGGACATGGCAGTAAGAGCCGCGTGAAGTTCGTCCGCGTCAATTATGCCGTTATTCAAAAGATAATGTCCGAATAATTGTGTGTACATAGGCTCCTCCCTTATTCCTTGAGCATACGGTTGATGATCTTAAGAACATCTTCCTCTTTTACAGGCTTCTGGAGAAATTCAAATGCGCCTTCCTTTATGGCAGCGATAAGATTGCCCTGGGTTCCGACGGTGGAAGCCATAACGACTTTCGCGTCACGGTCAAAATCGCGTATCTCACGCAGTGCTTCTATCCCCGTCTTTTTGGGCATTACTATATCCATAAAAACAAGGTCGGGAGTACTTTCCTTGTATTTCTTCACAGCATCGTCACCGTTCTCGGCGTAGATAATACTGCCTATACCCAGTCTGCCGAGTATTTCCGCGATCTTCTTTCTTATGAGAGGGGAATCATCACATATCATTACGGTAATATCTGAAATTTTCATCATATTCTCCCTTTCGCAGCAAAATAATATATTGTTATTATACAATATTTCAGCCGAAATTACAATAAGTTGACGGGTTTTTTATTATTTTTTTCTGCAAATACAGCATTATCCACAATTTTTAGGTTTTTGCGTTGGGGCAGTTGCCCTAAAAATGACGATCGTCCCGGCGGCGTTGTGCATTTTTCACAATTGTGACAAAAAGCCCCGCAACCATTTACAGGGTTACGGGGCTTTAATGACTTGGATTATTCAGCGTCGTCCTCGTCGGGTTCGTCATCAAGCAGAGCCTTTATAGAAAGGCTTACTCTCGACTTCTCCTCGTCGATCTCGGTGATCTTCGCCTCAACGACCTGACCTACGGAAAGAACCTTGGAAACGTCATTCACTCTCTCGCGTGAGATCTGAGAGATGTGGATAAGACCGTCAACACCGGGAATGATCTGCGCAAACGCGCCGAAAGGTGTGATCGAAACGACCTGTACCTTAACAACGTCGTCAACAGCAAACTCGTTGGTGAACTTTGTCCAGGGGTTGTCCTCGGGCTTCTTTGCGGTAAGGGAAACTCTCTTCTTCTCGGGATCAAAGCTCTTGACTGTGACCTCAAGCTTGTCGCCGACAGAAACGACTTCCTTCGGGTGCTTTACTCTGTTCCATGTGAGCTCGGTAAGGTGAACCATTCCGTCAACTCCGCCGAGATCCACGAATACACCATAGCTTTCCATGGACTTTACTTCACCGACAAACTTCTTGCCGACTTCGAGTTCGCTCCAGAACTTAGCCTTTACTTCATCGCTTGCTTCTCTCTCGGCAGCCTTGATAGAACCTACCACTCTGCCTCTGCCCTCGTTAACTTCGATGACCTTGAAGCCTACTTCCTTCTTGAGGATATCTTCGAGCTTGCCGTTTCTCGGAACGCCGGACTGGGAAGCGGGAACGAATACTCTTGCGCCGTCCTCGCTTGTAACGATAACGCCGCCCTTGACTACAGCTGTAACCGTGCCGTTTACGGTAGCGTTCTCTTCCTTTGCCTTAACGATCTTTTCCATGCCTGCCTGTGCATCTACCTGCTTCTTGGACAGATATACAACGCCGTCAGCGTCATTCACCTTTGTCACGATGCAGTCGATAACATCGCCTACCTTGACGATTTCTTCGGGAGAGAGATTGGGATTTGCGGAAAGCTCTTCAGCGGGTATGTAGCCCGACTGCTTGATACCGATATCTACAACGGCCTCCGTCTTATTTACAGCAACAACGGTAGCCTTGACCCTGTTTCCTGCATACGCCCTCACTCTGGGCATTTGATCGATGGCAGCCGCAAACTCAGCATCTACAGCTTCATCTTTAATGATTTCGCTCATAATAGTATGAACCTCCTTAATTATATATGCAGGGGTCGATGCTCCTGCTGTAATTCCTATTTTAACATCTTTGTAAGATGATAAAAAGCGTATGAGAGCCTCACCATGCTCCCGTATGAGCTGCTGCGCGTTCTCCGTAAAGAACACCGTACAGTTCTCCGCGCAAATATCGGCGAGCTTGCGGGAATTGCTGCTGTGCGCTCCTCCGATCACCACTGCCGCGTCACACTGCTTTGACAGTCTTGCTGCCTCCGCCTGTCTGTCAGTAGTAGCTCTACATATTGTATCAAAAAATTTGGCTTTTGTATAGTGTTTTTTTATTTTTTTTTGCAAATCCGTCCATTTGCACACATCAAACGTTGTCTGAGCCACGCAAATCAGTGATTTTGCACCAAAGTTTTTATCCGATTTTACAAGTTCTTCCAGTTCAATGTCGGAACTTACCGCTCTGACCTTGCCGTTGGCGAACCCCATAATACCGATGACCTCCGGGTGACTGCCGTCACCGGCAACAAGTACATCGCTTCCGTCCCGTGAGTTTTCGTCAACTATCTTATGGATCCTCGCCACATAGGGGCAGGTCGCGTCAACGCACTCCAGTCCAAGTTCCGCGATCCGGTCATAAACCGCTCTGCCGACACCGTGGCTCCGTATTATTATGCAGCCCTCGGCTTCTTCCGGGGAATCTACCGGGATAATACCTCGCTCCCGCAGGTTCTCTATAACGTCATTGTTGTGGATAAGCTGTCCGAGCGTATAAACTCTGCCGAGCCGCTTCGCGGTCTTTTCGGCAGTCTCTATGGCACGGGTGACTCCAAAGCAGAAGCCTGCCGTTTCAGCGGTTATAAGCTCCGTCACTTCTCGTCACCGTCCGCCTGCTTCTTAGCCGGGAGCGGCAGCGGATCTCCGGCTGCATCGTAGATCTCTTTCTGGAGCGAGAGCATGGAGTCGCCGATACGTTTTGCGGCGTTTCTCATGCTGCGCCTGTCGTTTTCGTCGATATGCACATCTTCCGCCGGTATCATTTCACCGATATTCACAACAACGTCACTTTTGCCTTTATAGCGTATGCAGACCGGCAGCACCGGCGCACCCGCCTGTGAAGCTATAAGCACAACTCCGGACTTCATTCGTCCGATAACGCCGTCTTTGGAGCGTGTGCCCTCGGGGAATATGACGAGAATGCGGTTCTTACGCACCGCTTCTATGGAAGTCTGTATAGGCGCGTCATCACCCGCTCCGCGCGCCACCGGGAATGCGCCGCAGCGCCGTATCAGCCATGCGAAGAACGGGTTCTTGAACAGCTCCTCTTTCGCCATGAATGAAAACTTTCCGCGTATGACTGCCGCCACCATTGGCGGATCCGCATATGACTGATGATTGCAGGCAATGATATAGCCGCCTTTCATTGCGGGGATATTGCCCTCGTTCATCACTGTGATGTTATATTTGATATGAAAGAATATAGAAAGAAGCTTTCTGAAAAACAGATACATCTCAGCCTGTCCCGCCTTACATTTTTCCGAGCTGCTGAATAAGCTCTGTCACTCCGCTGACCGTCTGCTCGAAGTCAAGATCGGAGGTATCGACAAGTATAGCGTCCTCCGCCTGCACGAGAGGCGATTCCTTGCGGTGGGTGTCGTTATAGTCGCGGCGGTTGACATCAACGAGTATCTCACCCAGCGTTACGTTATTGCCTTTTGCGACAAGCTCGTCATAGCGGCGTTTTGCGCGCACTTCCGGTCTTGCGGTAATGAATATCTTTATATCGGCATTGGGCAGTATCACAGTCCCTATGTCTCTGCCGTCCATGATAACACTGTTGGCTGCCGCTATACTGCGCTGCTTGTCCAAAAGGAATCTGCGCACTTCGGGGAGTGCCGAGACCGCGCTTGCCGCCATTCCTACTCCGTGTTCGCGGATAGCGTCGGACACGTCCTCGCCGTTCACGATAACGTGCTGAACACCGTCAACCAGCGTGATCTCAAGGTTAAGCCTGCTATTCAACAGTTCCGAGATCGCAGCCTCGTTTTCCGGTTTTATCTCAACATTGTTTCTGAGACAGAACAGCGCACAGGCTCTGTACATGGCTCCGGTGTCCACATAGATAATGCCGAGACGCTTTGCACATTCCCGGGCAACCGAGCTTTTTCCCGCACCTACGGGACCGTCGATAGCGATATTGATCATAGCTTGACCCTCTTTTCCATTTAAATTCACAGCCGGCGATTCCGGTTCACGGTCTCTGCCGCATATCTTAAAAGAATATACTGACACACAAGATATTATAACATATCATTCAGAAGATTTCAACAGTTTTCACAAATTTTATAGATTTGGCAGTATTTATTGTCATAAATGACAAAAAGGAGGTTTCGTCTGCACAAAGCAGAAGAAACCTCCCGATCACGCTTCAACGTTCCGTTTTGCGGAAAACCGGCAAAACCGCTTTATCATCTGTTATATGCCTGTCAGCACATAACCCATGCTCAGAGCGTTCCCGTCACTGTGACGGCAGTTGTTCCCGGAACCACAGTGCAGGCTCCGGTAACGGGATCGCGGGTGAACGCTGCCGCCGGAACCGTGAACGCGCCGGAAACCGTCGCAAATTCACCGGTAAGCTCGTCGTATGTGTAATCGGTGGATTTTTCGGCAGTTCCGCCTCCGATATCAACGGAAATATTGTTCAGCACCGGATCGAACGTGTCGTTTATGACAGCAGTACTCTCCGGGGTATTGCCGGTGTTCTGGATAAGGAACGTGTAAGTTATCTGTCCGTTTCCGGAAACCTCACAGGGGGACAGCGACTTGCTTATGGACAGGATAGCTTCGTTTTCCGCCGGAACAACAGCGGAGACGGATGTGCCGGGAATACCCGCGCCGGATATCGCCGCTGTGTTTGTGATCTGCGAGCCGGTCTCCGCAGGCGCGAACTCGTTTGCGGAAGCCTGATAGATGATGACCGCGTTTCCGTTTGCGGGAACGGTTATTCCGGAAATTACCAGCGTATCTCCTGCCGTAACGGCGGGAGCGGGCTGAAGCACGCCGTCCGCGAAAAGATTCACGGAGCCGTCAACGTATGTCAGCGGAACAAGGCTCATGCCGTTATAATCATACGCGCCGAGATCGTCGGTGACGGTAATGCCGGTAAGAGCCGTATCACCGGAGTTTACCAGAGAAACCGCGTAGGTGAGAGTCTCGCCGGGGCTGTATGCGTCGGATACCGCCGTTTTCTCGGCTTCAAGCACCTCGGTGATCTCGCCGGTAACGATGTTGGAACTTACAGTGATATTGTTATATCTCAGGGTAGCCTGATTTGTAAAGGTTGCCATTGTGTTTTCCTCCTTGTGGCGTTTTTGACTTGTGAGCTTCTGCCCACAATTCATTATATGCCAAAGAAGAAAATCGGTCACTGCACAGGCTCTATGTCATACTCCGACCGCGGCGCTTCCTCACGAAGCACCCTGCGCACCGGCTCCATATCCGCCCATTCGACATAATCCCATACGTTCTGCCCGAAGTTGTCACGGGCGTAGCAGTCAATGCCCTCATATATCAGCAGCCGCGCTATATCGGCGGATCTCTCCCCCTTGAATGAAGTTGCGGCGTACATCAGCGCGTTCCTGCCGTTGAAATCCACGGCGTTTATGTCCGCGCCGCGCGCTATCAGCAGCTTCAGGGTCTCCACTCTTCCCGACGAAGCGGCAGCCATCAGCGGAGTGCGTCCGCAGCCGTCCGGCGTATGAAATCCGTATGGGTTCTTCTCGCCGTGATGCTCAGCATAGTCCTTTTCGTGATAATACACCCTCCACTCGATATCCGCGCCGTTGTCCAGAAGAAAAGTTATCTCCTCGATCATTCTCTCGTCCTCACGGCGCTGCTCCATATTGCAGAGCGTGAAAAGCGCAGTCTCCTCGCCGTCCTCCGCGGCGGCATGCGGGTCGGTATCCGTATTTCCGGCACCGTCCGGGGAAGCGCCCTCATCTATCAGCTTCTGCGCAGCTTCAAGGTCATGGCTCATCACACAGCTGTACAGGTTGCGGCTGTCCTCATACTCTTTCCGGGAGACGGACGTGCTTATCACTATGTACGCTATCAGCGCCGCGAACAATCCCCACATCACCGCGCTTATACACATCACGACACGCGGACTTTTCCTGCGCTTGTACAGCGCGGCGGGAGCCGGCTGCGCCAGCGCCCATTCATTATATTGTTTTTCCCGTATGCGGTCGCGTATCAGACCGACAGCTCCGATTATAAGCAGAGTCAGCGCTGTCAGCAGGTACACACCGACAATGACCAGCAGAACTACACCTATAACGCCGAGCATAAATATTCCCATGAATGCCATAACATCACACTCCCAGCATCATTCTACCATACAGGCAGGAGGTTGTCAACAAAAAATCCCCCGCGGAAATCCCGCAGGGGACAGATATGATACGAGATCAAGCCTTGCCGACAGAGCCGAACAGTTCCATCTTCTCCTTGACCTTAGCCTTGATAGCCTCAAAGCCGGGAGCGAGAAGCTTTCTGGGATCGAAGCCCTTGCCCTGGAGATCCTTGCCTGCCTCGATATACTTTCTGGTAGCTTCCTGGAATACCAGCTGGCACTCTGTATTAACGTTGATCTTTGCAACGCCGAGGGAGATAGCCTTCTTGATCTGATCGTCCGGGATACCTGTGCCGCCGTGCAGTACGAGAGGCATATCGCCGACTTTAGCCTTGATCTTCTCGAGAGTCTCAAAGCTGAGTCCCGGCCAGTTCTCGGGGTATTTGCCGTGGATGTTGCCGATACCTGCAGCGAGCATTGTAACGCCGAGGTCTGCGATCTTCTTGCACTCGTCGGGATCTGCGCATTCGCCCATGCCGACAACACCGTCCTCTTCGCCGCCGATAGCGCCGACTTCCGCTTCAAGGGAGAGTCCAAGCACTTCGCAGGTGTTTACGAGAGCTGTTGTCTTTGCGAAGTTCTCCTCAAAAGGCAGATGAGAACCGTCGAACATTATGGAGGAGAAGCCTGCGTTGATACAAGCCTTTGCGCCCTCGTATGTTCCGTGATCGAGGTGCAGAGCAACAGGAACGGTGATGCCGAGTGTGTCGATCATGCCCTTTGTCATGCCGACTACTGTGTTATAGCCGCACATATACTTGCCTGCGCCCTCGGAAACGCCGAGGATAACGGGGGAATTGCATTCCTGCGCGGTAAGGAGGATAGCCTTTGTCCATTCAAGGTTGTTGATGTTGAACTGACCAACGGCGTACTTGCCGTCACGAGCCTTGTTCAGCATATCTTTTGCCGATACTAACATATTGGGGTACTTCCTTTCAAAGAAATTTTTAACAGTTATATTCTACCACATATCCATGAAAATTGCAAGGCTTTTTTACATTTTCCGCAAAATAAGTGAGCGCAGGCTAACGGCTCGGCTGCGGGATCATATACCGTTTCGTCCCATGAGATCCGTGATACTGCGAAGTCCGTCTATCGTTGCGGTACGGCGGGTCTGCGCCCGGGGAGCGGCACCGAGAGTCGCAACGTGATCCGCGAGCTGCCGCAGAGTCGAGGAAACGCGCTCGTTCACCGGGTCGGAGCTTTTCGCGCGGATATTTGCGGACTGCATGAGCAGAAGCAGTCTTGTGTACTCCAGCCCGCAGAACTCGGTGTACTGCACGACGTTCTCCGGAGAAATATGATCGTCGTGGTGCATTATCATGAACAGCACCCGCTCGACTACAGCCGGATCGGCTTCGTAGTTCTCCTCGAACACGTCTTTCGCAAGCATCACTCCGCGCTCCGAGTGACCGTAGAATGTCATATAGTCTCCCCTGTCGGCGGCGCAGTCGTACTTGCCTATCCCGTGCAGCAGCAGCGCCAGCCGCACCGCGTAGTCCGGAAACGCGTATCCCACAGCCTTGGCGGTATGTTCATAAAGCGTGTATTCCTGATAATCGCTTTTCTGGTCAAATCCGCGCTGATTCTTCAGAGCGGGGAATATGCGGAACACCACCTCGCTGAAATTCAACAGAGTTTCGGTAATACGGCGTCCGAGGATAATGCGGCGGAAATACTTCGCTATCTCCATTGGCATCATCATGTCGATAAGCTCGGCGTTGTCGTTGATGTTTTTCAGAGTATATGGACTTACCTCCGCTTCTCCGCGTGCATACTTCTGCATTGCGATAAGCACGCACTCCGGGTTGTCACGGAGCGCTTCTATAACGATTTTTTTCGGCTCCTCACGGGACTTTTTCTTTCGTGTGAACTGCTCGGTCTCCAGTTTTTCGTAAATCTCCTCGTCGATAGCCCGCAGTATCGTCTTTTCTTCGGATATGCAGGAAAGTCCGTCAAAGGGATCGTAAATGCCGGCGTATGGATTGTAAGCCACAGTCTCCGCGGTAAATGTACGGCGGTGAAGATCCTCGTCTATGGTTTTGCAGTAGATCGGTTTTCCGCTGCCGTCGATACGGGAGCGGTAGGGTGCCACCGAGATACCCATTGCCCCGTTGATTATGATAAGCTCTCCGCGGGACAGAAGATCCTCGCGGGTCTTGAATCTCTCGTCGAATATTGCGATTATGCGGTCGAGAGAAGCGTTGCAGGCAATGTCGAAATCCATTACCCGCTCGCCGAGATACATCAGCGTCACGCACTCTCCCACAAGATAGCAGGTGTAGGTATGCTCGCGGAGAATGTCGATGATCTCCATTACCGGCAGCGGGACTTCGAGAGTCACCGACGGACTTCCTTTCGGCGGCTCGTCCGAAAATTCATGCTCCGGCTTTGCGAGAGTTTCCGGTGCTGCGGGAGCTTTATTCGCCGCGGGTATTGCAGCTTCTCCGGGGCGGTCTGCGCCGGTATCGTGAGACGGTTCCGCGTTCGCAGCAGGTTCCGGACTTTCAGCCGTGGCATGAACTGCCGGCTTCTCTTCGGATCTTACGGGCTTTGCGGCGTATTCGCGCTTTTTCTCCGGCGGAGCGGGCATAACGTCGTCATACTCCTCAAAAGGTTCAAGTTCCTCATCGCCGTAATCGTAGTGATCGGTATAGATATCGTCACCGATGTATTCCTCGTAATCCTCGTAACCGTATTCTTCCTCGTCCTCTTCGTAGTCGTCGCCGAGGATATCGCTGAGGTCAATATGCTTTTTCTCCAAATCCTTTTCCTCCCGGTATCAAGTATGCCAGCCGTCAACGCCGCTGCGTTCGAGAGCGCCGAAAATGCGGTTCTTAAAACCCCTGTCGGCACGTTCCCGCTCCCGGAGCCACTGCTTCATATCCTCACGGGCAGTATGCTTGTCGGCAGGACAAAGCGACTTCACCGGCGTTATGCCGTTTCGCCTGCAGCAGGAAAGTATATCCTTTTCCGGCGCGAGTATCAGCGGTCTGATAAGAGTCTGCCCACGGTCGGGATACTCCGTCACCGGCGAGAAGCACCCTACCCTGCCCTCGTTGAACAGGCACATGAGAAATGTCTCAACAACATCGTCATAGTTGTGTCCGAGCGCGATCTTATTGCATCCCATGTTCCGAGCTTCGTCGATAAGCGCGCCCCTGCGCATCTTAGCGCAGAGGGAGCATGGGTTCGGCTCCTTGCGCACATCGAACACCACCTGCCCGATATCCGTCGGCAGCACCCGGTATTCTACTCCGAGCTTTGCGCACATATCGGCAACGTATGAGAAATCGCTGTCATGCCCGCCGTAGCGCATATCCACGGATATCGCCTTTACTGTGAAGCTCTGCGGTGCGAACCTGCGGTACAGCATCAGCGCGTTCAGCAGCACAAGGCTGTCCTTGCCGCCGGAAACGCCGACTGCAATAGTATCGCCGTCTGTTATCATGTTGTATCGTTCGCAGGCTTTTCTTAAATATCCTGAAATTTTCTGCATTTCTGTTGCAATTCACACCATGTTTGTTGTATAATAAACCTGTCCCGTTATTCCGTTGACAGTTCCATATCTATGCACTCCCAGACGCCCACCGGAAGTTCGCACTTCCGTCTGCCGTACTCCCTGAACCCGACAGCTTCATAGCAGCGCAGAGCACTCACGTTATCGGCAAACACACCAAGATCTATCCTTCCGGCAGTCAGGTTATTCCTGACATAGTCTATCCCGAGGGCAAGCATTTCTTTCCCGTATCCCATGCCCCGCAGTACGGGAGCGATTATCACAAACCCGAACCGGACAAAGCTGTCATCGTCCTCACGAGGGTAACGGATAATAAAATGTCCGATGACATTGCCGTCATCGTCTGTCGCAGTAAGGGGAATGAACCTTCCCGACCTGATCTGCGGCTCGTAATTTTCCCTTATATCTTTTCCGGTAAGCGGAAACTTGTTGAATCTGTCGGCAGACCACCTGTACAGCTCAGTTTCCGTTCTGAGCCACTCGCAGATGACTGCGGCATCTTCACTTTTATACGCACGCAGTATCATCTCAAAACCTCCGATATATCTGCATAAA
>JAGAWN010000237.1 GCA_017941355.1 Ruminiclostridium sp.
CATTACAGGCGGGTGGTCTTCGTCCGCGTTTCCCTTTGGTGAAAGTTAAATTTTCATCATAGCGCTTGCGGTAAACATTTTTCCAAGCATGCGGTATTTATATATCCCGTTGTTACGCTCACAGATCTCGCTGATTATTTCCGTACCGAGACCGTGAGGGTCACTGTCGCGTTTGAGAGTTCCAAGTCTGCCTTGTTGCTGTTTTATTATTCCGGAAAAGGTATTTTTGACAATAATTGTGAGATAGTCCTTGTAGGCAAATATCTTCACATTAACAATACGCCTTTCCGAAAGTTCAGCAGCTTCTACTGCATTATCCAGAAGATTGGCAAGCACCGAGGAGATATCCGCAAGGTCTATCCTTGTATCTGGAAGCTGTTCAAGCGTGTATTCAAATGAGATGTTTTTGCTTTCACATACAGCTGACTTGTAGGCTATGATCGAATCTATCAGACTGTTTCCGGAGGTTTGATTAAGCACAGGCTGTAAGCGGTCTGCACTGTCATTTATTTCATTGAGCAACTCAGCTGCCTTGTCGTATTCGCCATTTTCTATAAGTGCAGCAGCACCGGTAAGGTGATTTTTAATATCATGCCGTATTTTTTGCAGTCTCTTTGAAGTCCGGAATTGCACCGCAAGCTGTTCTTTCATATTCATATGATCCGAACGCAAAATATACATCTGCTTCTCACGTCGGTGTGCAATACATATCTGAACGAAAAAGTCTGTGACCACAAGGCTTATTATAAGGAACAACACTGACACAGCGAGAATGATCGGTGTTCGTTCGGTATTGCTGCCGTCAAGAGGATAGAATGATACAAGTATCCCGGCTATCAGTGTAAACGCAGACATAATAAATGAGTAGTGCATCCACATTTCACGCAGCGTGTCGAGTTTTTCTCTTGTAAAAATACGATAAGCGGCATAAACCGTTCCGGTTTCGGCAAGTGAAACGATTATGAGTATTATGATATGGTTCAGCAGACTGCCGTAAAATACGATCTTGTAGTCTTCACTCATTAAGGTCATCATAAGGTTTTTTACTATGATTTCTGCCGCCGATATACAGTAAACAGCAGTCGAGGAATACGCCAAGAGTTTATGACGGTGTTCGTCTGAAATTGACATACATAGCAGAAACAATGCGAGCATTGAAATCAGACGGAACAATACATAAGGCAGCAAACTTGCTCCAAAACATACAACAAAGTAAATGCAGCTGCCGACTGCTGCGCTCGTCTTTCCGGAAAAAGCACTGCCGGACAGCAGCATTACAAATACAAAACCGATAATACATTCCGCCGCAAGAAAAATAAGATCGCAGATAAGCATATCATCACCTCACATCGCCTTGCTCGTCACATATTCGGATATCCTCGACATCAGCTCTTTCGCCCGTCGCCTGCTCAGCGGCAGTTTCTCGCCGTTGTCAAGCTCGACCTCAAGGCTGTTCACGGTGCGCACCTTTGAAATATTCACGATATATCCGCGGCATATCTCAAAAAAACCGTATTGTGTATATTCCTTTGCAAGCTCCGATATTTTTTCCTTAACGAGATGGTAGGTTCGGTTTCCGGTTTTAAGGTACACATTTCTTCGTATGCAGCAGAAACAGAATATATCGTCCGCAACGACCCGTATTACATTCTTTCCGCCGTTGTCCAACGTTTCAAACAATCTGTATTCCGGTGCAAAATCCTTATATTCCGATATCACACGGCACAGCTCCGAGCGCATTGTTTCTGTCGGACTGTCCTTCGGTATAAATGCGTTTATGCGGTAAGGTATCGTATTGAAGACCTCGGTTTTGTAAGATGTGATAAATGCCAGAAAAAATGACGAGTTTAATAAACGCAGTTTCCCGGCAAGTTCTTTTCCATTTATTGCAGGCATATCAATGTCGAGCAGCACAATGTCAAACCCATTGTCGTTTTCAAATTCCCGTATCAGCTCATTTCCGTCTGTAAAGCGCATTATCTCCGCCGCAGCTCCCGCATCGTGTACAGCACCTTCGACAGTAGGAACTATCCTGCTTTCCATACAATTACTGTCATCATCACAGATCGCTATCCTCATACTATCCCCTCCGGAATTATTATAGCATATTTATGACGATGGGTCAATATCGCGCTGTTACCGTTCGGTTGCTGTGTGTGACCACTCGGTCAAAATGTATTGATTATGTGGAAATGATATGCTACAATGCAGTCAAAAGGGAGAATACTCCCGTAATGAGAAGGAGGAATTTCTATGAAGAAAACACTATCGGCATTGACTGCATTAATGTTTGTAATTTCTGTGGGCGGCTGCGCGGAAAGCGGCACACAGTCCGGCGCAGGGTATAGACCACCCGAATCAAAGCCCGCCACAACGGCTGCTGCCGTCACTGCGAGTGATGACGCAGAAAAGATACCGATATCAGAGAACGAAGAAACGCCCGCTGAAAAGACAAAACTTGTATGGGCAATACAGGATCAAGGAATGGAAAAAGCAGATATTCACACGGACAAGGTGAATGAATATCTGAATAGTCTCGGCTGCGATTATGAGGTAGAGTTCCGTATCATCACTCCGGAGCGCGCAGAGGAATTTCCTCCTGTCATAACCAAGGATTACAGTGAATTTATCAGGGAAGATGTAAACGGAGCCGGAGAAATTGACATATTCTATATGCCGCTTCCTTCGGAAAACAGGTATGAATACACGGATTATGCGAAAGAAGGATTGCTTGAACCGCTGGACGAATATCTTGCAAGTGACGCAGGACTGAGTTTGTATGAGCTGATGCCGGAAAAACACTGGTCGGGGCTTACCGTTAACGGAAAAATCTACGGTATAGACGGAGGTATGCATACGCTTGCAGATAATGCGGGATATTGGTACTCGACAGAATTGCTTGAAAAATACCCTGAATACGATATTACGCTTCCACCGTCCGAACAGCTTGAAATGCTGCGGATAATTCAGGAATCGGAGGGACAGCAGCCATTCTCGCTGCGCAGCGATCTGCTCTCCCCTGCTTACTATGTGAACGGTGCTTGTATTTCGCAGGCAGTATATTATGACGATGAAAGCAGGAGCTTCCGTTCTGTACTCGATGATGAAAACTATCTTTCGGCGCTGAATGAGTATTTTATACTTTCAGCAAATGGTCTGCTCTCCGGCAATCAGTCGGGTGATGAATTTGCGAGAGTATTTCTTGCCGAAGGAGGCTGCGCCGACAAGCCGTTTACAGCGTTCAACGGAAACGAGAATATTACTCCGGTATTCGGCGGTACTAAGCGGATAAGGACTACGCAGACAGCGACAGGTGTTTCTTCTGCATCGGCAAATAAAGAAAAAGCGTTTGAGCTGCTTGCATTGACTCAGACTGACGCTTATCTCAACAACCTGCTCACATTCGGGGTTGAGGGCGAGGACTATGAACTCACAGACGGCAGACCCGACAGAGTGATATCTCACGGAAACTTTTATCGCTTCTACTGCCGTATGACAGGATATCCGTATATTGACAGATCAGTGGTGTGGGATATCGACACACTTGAAACATCGGAGGAGATAGCGGCGGCATATTCACAGGCGATAATTCCCGATATTCTTGATACTGATATTGATTTTTCGGGAGTATCACAACAAATATCCGATACCGATAAGGTAATCACGGAAAAGTTGGATATGGGATTTGCCGGAAATTATGATACATTTGAAAGCTGGATAGGAGAAATAGAATACAGTCTTAACGAAGCCGGAATTGAAGACATATTATCCGTGCTGAACAGTAATACTGCGGAGAATACTCAATGAACGCCAAATATAAAACTTATTGTGTGTTTTGTGTGGGAAGATGTTGTGATTTTGAGCGTATCGTAATAAAGATGTTTTCCAATCGATGTGTTTACGGTTACTGCTGTCGTTGTATACCATAAAATCAAATAAAAGGACACCGGAATTATAGTTCCGATGTCCTTTATGAGTCCATCCCAAATCTTGTGTAAACCTCGTATGTAGTCTTCCCGCTCCTCCATATATCTGTTTCGCTGATGTAGAAGATATAAACATCGGGCAGCTCGCTGTATGTTTTGCCTTTTTGCAGATACTCACTGTCGATCATCGAGCCATAAAACCGCGTCCGCTTTGCATGGTCAACAGTATCCCTTCGCTGTATCTCAATGTTCACCGGCTTGTTCTTGCTGTCAACAGCAGTGATCTCCGCAAGCACATCAAGCCGAGCATCGCGTGATGTGATCTTTGATATAGTGTATTGAGTTTTGACATCAATTACCACCAAATCGGGCTTTCCCATAAGTATTCTGATGACATACTCACAGGCAGCTATATCTTCGAATGCAACAGACATAAACACATCGCTAATAAGAGTAAAGCCTTTGGCTTCCTGCTAACGCTCTTCTTTTGAAGCTATAATGCCTAATTCTTTGTCCATTGGAAGCCACCTTGCTTTCGTCTATATTATTATACCACAGAACAAGTGGTAATGTCAATATTCCAGAGCATTTTGCAGTTATTCTC